>JAIRTB010000042.1 GCA_031255155.1 Rickettsiales bacterium | reverse complement strand
TGACCCCTACCATGTCAAGGTAGTGCTCTAGCCAGCTGAGCTACACACCCGCGAACGCAAAGGATTATAAAAGCTTTTTCGCCGATTTCAAGCGAAAAAGTTTCCCCTTGACAAATCCGCCTCGGGGATATAGTCTTTGGCCGTCTTTCCGCCCCGGCTCGAAATGGGCGGATTTTCAAGAGGAGGCGCGCGCGCCTTTCAAAGCGAAACCTCTTGAACAAACCGAAAGGAGCAAGATATGGCGATATACGAGTCTGTGTTCATCCTGCGTCAGGATTTGACGCCGCAGCAGGTCGACGGCGAGGTTTCCGCGTTCAAGTCGGTCTTGGAAGGTTCCGGGGCCAAGATAATCAAAGAGGAAAACTGGGGCCTGCGCTCGCTTGCGTATAGGATAAAGAAGAATAAGAAAGGGCATTATATCCTGGTGGAATCGTCCGCGTCGGCCGAGGCCGTGAAAGAGTTCGAGCGCAAGCTCTCGCTTTCCGAGAATGTGCTTAGGTATATGAGCGTGCGCCTTGCCGAGCCCTCCAAGGGGCCGAGCGCGGTTCTAAGGGACAAGGACCGCGACGACCGCTTCGGCGGGTTCGAGCGGGACAATAGGGATAAAAGAATGGGAGGCGGCTATGGCGTTTGATCAGAAACCGGGCTTCGCGCGCCGGAAAATCGACCCGTTGAAGGGCGTTGAAGAGGTTGATTACAAGGATGTGCGCCTCTTGAAGAAATTCATAACCGAGCGGGGCAAGATAATCCCGCGGCGCATATCGGGGACCGGGGCGGCGGGCCAGCGCTCGCTTGCCAAGGCGATAAAGCGCGCGCGCTATCTGGCGCTCATGCCGTATGTCGCCAATAATGAATAGATAAAAGGCTGGAAAAGACAAGAGGTGCGATATGGAAATTATATTGCTTGAAAAAGTCGGGCGGCTCGGGCGGCTCGGGGATAGGGTGAGGGTCAAGGACGGCTATGCGAGGAATTTTCTTCTGCCCGGCAAAAAGGCCCTGCGCGCCACTGCCGCCAACCTAAGGTATTTCGAGGAGAAAAAGGCCTCCTTGGAATCCGGGATGAGGGCTTCGCTTGCCGCGGCCGAAACCGTGCGGGAGAAAATAGAGGGCGGCTCGTTCGTTATAATACGCCAGGCGGGCGACGCCGGGCACTTGTATGGCTCTGTCGGCGCCAAGGATGTTGCGGCGGCCGTCGCGGACAAGGCGGGCGTGTCCGTGGACCCGGGCCGCATATCCATCGACACTCCGATAAAGGATATCGGCATTTATAGGGTAAGGGTCGCGCTCCACCCCGAAATAGAAATCTATGTGCGTGTCAATGTGGCAAGGTCCCTGGACGAGGCCGAGGTTGCCGAGCAAAGGGCCGCCGCCGCGGATAAAAACGCCGCTTCTGAAACAGGCGGATCCGAAGACGGCGCCGCCCGGTCTGGCGAAGACGCCTCCTCCGGCGACAGGGCCGATTCGATCTCGGGCCAGGCCTCTGCCGCCGACGGCGAAGAATATGATGGGGATGATTCGGTCGAGGCCGCGACTCTCGCCGCCTCTGCGTCCTATTCCGCCGATGCCGGCGATGCCGTCGATTCCGCAACCGTGCCCTCTTCCGCGGACGCCGATGCTTCCGATGAGGAAGATAGAGGGGAGTCCTATCCGTCCCGAAAGGGGAAATAAGAGGCCGGCATGATCTCAATAGCTCGCGCCTGCCGCGGCGATCCGGAACAGGGCCCCTGCCCCGCCATAGCGTCGATGAATAAAGAGTTCCCGGAAATAGAGGCGAAATGCTATAAGCATATCAAGCGGCTGCATGTCCGTGTTTTTCATATACACACGCGGTATGGGGATTTCGTCGAAAACTGGCGGGTGCTCAAAGCATTGTACGCCATGTGCCAATCCTGCAAGCAAAATCCATAAGGGAATCCGCGAATATGAAGCTCGTCCTGTCCATTACCGGCGAAAGCCTTGCAAGCCTCGGCGCCGGGATGTTTTTCAGGATAGAGGAAATGTTGAAAAACGGCGGCGATGCAAGCGACAAAGACTCGTTCGACGCGATAAGGCAAAGGCTGGACTCGCCGCCCGTCCTCTCGCCCGGGGATTTCGCGCTCGAAGCCGCCTATGTCATTCTTGCCGGCGGGTTCCGCCAGGCCGTCGCGAAAAAAAAGTTCGCCGAGATAGCGCGGCTTGTCAAGGCAAGGGCAAGAGTGTCCGGCGACGAATTGTTCGCGCTGTTCCATAATAGGAATAAAACCGCGGCCATAGCGGCGATATGGAACGCCCGCGAAAAATACCGCGACGGTTTCTATGCCGCCGGGGACAAGGTGGAATACTTGAAGACGCTGCCGCATATAGGCCCCGTCACATGCAACCATCTGGCGCGCAACCTGGGGTTCGGCAATGTTAAATACGATGTGTGGATACAAAGGCTGGGCATAGCTCTGCGCGAGGCGAAGGCAGGGGCGAGCGGCGAAACAGGCGATGGCGTCGAGGGGTTGAGGGCGGGGTTTCCGCTGGACCCGAGGGTAAAGGACGCGTGCGACGAAATGTTCGCGTCGCTTGAATCGGCGACCGGGTGCAAGAAAGGCTATATAGATGTCGTTCTGTGGAAAGCGTGCCAAACCGGCATGCTCGCGTTTAAGGCTTGACTTTTCCGCCCGGTCCGGATAGTCTTGACGGAAATCTAAATATAAGAAAAGGCGAAATCATGTCTGCGGGAAAAATAGCGAAATGTTGCTCCATAGCGGGAAAGAAAAAGCACGGCTCTCCGGGCCGCCCTCACCGCAAGAACCGCAAGCATGGCACGAATAACGGCAAAAAGCTGAAATAGCCCCGCCCGGCGGACGGCCCCTTGTGAAATCCTGCGCCTATATGCCCTTGGTATCCCTGTATATCCAATATGACCTTAGGCCCTAATATATGCGCATGCCTCCTAATGTGCCCCGGCGGACGGGTGGGGGCAAAGCTTTATTTTCCATCCGCGCAAGAGGGGGCCTCGCCGAATCTGAACTCGGCCATATGCTCGAAAAACGCGCGCTTATAGCGGGTTTCGAACTCGCGCTCGCGTATGATCTCCTCGAATCTCTGGGGATCCGCGGCAGCGATGGCCTTGAAGCGGTTCTCGCTTAAAAGGTATTCGCGCAGCTCCGCGCTTGCCGGCTTAGAGTCCATGACCAAAGGCGGCTCGCCCGAGGATATGCGTCGCGGGTCGAAACGGTAAAGCTCCCAATGGCCCGATTCGACGGCGCGCTTGGCCTGCTGGGGCGCGCGGGCCAGGTCGACTCCGTGGGCGATGCACGGGCAATAGGCTATGATAATGGACGGCCCGTCGAAGGATTCCGCTTCGACGAAAGCGCGTATGGTGTGGGCCTCGTTCGCGCCCATGGCGACTTTCGCGACATAGGCGTTCGCGTTGGCCATGGCGATAAGGCCGAGGTCTTTCTTCGCCAGGGCCCTGCCTCCGGTCGCGAATTTGGCGAAAGCCCCGCGCGGGGTAGATTTCGACGACTGTCCCCCGGTGTTCGAATAGACTTCGGTGTCAAGGACAAGGATGTTGACATCCTCCTCCATGTTCAATACATGGTCGAGGCCGCCGTATCCTATGTCATAGGCCCACCCGTCGCCGCCGATTATCCATATGGATTTTTTGACAAGGAAGTCGGCGATAAGGGCCAGCTCGCCCGACGCGCGCTTTTTGATCTCCGCCGCGACCTCGTGTGTAGGGCGGCTCGTGCCCGCTTGTATCAGGTCGCCGGGCAGGCCCGAAGAGGCAAGCAGCTGCCTCGCGCGGCGCCTGGCCTTTGATATGGCAAGGCCTTGGCCGTATCCGTATTCGGCGTTGTCCTCGAAAAGGGAATTGCTCCAAGCGGGCCCTCGTCCGGCCGAATCTACGCAATAGGGGGTGGTGGGAAGGTTTCCTCCGTATATGGACGAGCATCCCGTCGCGTTGGCGATGACCATGCGCTCGCCGAAAAGCTGGGTGGCAAGGCGTATGTATCCGGCCTCGCCGCAGCCCGCGCACGCGCCCGGAAATTCGAATAAAGGCCTAAGGCGGGCCGCGTCTTTCGGCGCAAGGGGGTTCAGGCCGTCGCGGGAATCGTCCGGCAAAGCCGAAAATTCGTTCCATTTTTTCGATTCGGCCTCGCGCGCGGATAATAGGGGCGTCATTTCAAGGGCCTTGGTCGGGCACGCGCCGGAGCAAAGGGTGCATCCGGTGCAGTCGAGGGGCGAGGCTTGGACGACGCCGCCTTTCATGCGTATGGCGGCATGGGGGCAGGCAAGGACGCACTTGCCGCATTTTACGCACTTGTCGGCGGTCCATACGGGGACTTTTTCGGCGATTGCGCGCTTTTCATATTGGGATGTGGCTGTGGGAAAGGTGCCGTCCGCGGGCATGGCCGATACGGGCAGAGAGTCGCCCTTTCCGGCGATGATAGCGCCCGCCGCGTTGCGGACGAACTCCGGAGCGTCCTGGGAAACCGCGCGGGGCCTGGGTTTGCCGGTTGCGCGCGAGGGTATGTCAAGCTCGCGTATGGCCGCCGCGGCGCCGTCCACCGCGGCAAAGTTCATCCCGACGATTTCGGGGCCTTTTTTGCCATAGGTTTTTTCGATGGCCTTTTTTATGGCCGCTATGGCCCTTTCCGGCTCGATTACGCCCGCGAGGTGGAAGAAAGCCGCCTGCATGATGGTGTTGATGCGCCGCCCCATGCCCGAATCCCGGGCGATCGCGGCGGCGTCCAGGTAAAATACGCGGATGTTCTTGGCGATGATGTGCTCTTGCGCTTCAAGGGGCAGGCTGTCCCATAAATCCCCGCCCGCGAAAGGCGAGTTGACAAGCAGGGTCCCGCCCTCTTTGATGTTCGCCGTCATGTCCAGGGTAAAGAACAAGGGGAAATGGTGCACGGCCGAAAAGTCGGCGTCCGAGACAAGATAGGGGGCGCGTATCGGCCCGTCCGAAAAGCGCAGGTGGGAAATGGTGGTTCCGCCGGACTTTTTGGAATCGTATTCGAAATAGGCCTGGCCGCACAGGCCGGCCTCGCTCGTGATGATCTTGATCGAGTTTTTGTTCGCGCCGACCGTTCCGTCGCTGCCAAGGCCGTAAAACAGGCATTGCGTCCCCGAAAAGGGCAGGGAAAAGCCGTTGTCATAGGCGATGGACAGGTTCGATACATCGTCGTTGATGCCGATTGTGAACTCTCTTTTGGGGTCGGGACGGGCAAGCTCGTCGAATATGGCCTTGGCCATGGGCGGGGTAAATTCCTTGGACGAAAGGCCGTATCTTCCGCCGATCGCCTCGATGTCGTGGCGCCCGTTTTCGCGCAGGGCGGCTATGGCGTCTAGATATAGGGGCTCTCCGACCGAGCCGGATTCCTTCGTGCGGTCGAGGACGGCTATGCGCTTCAAGCTTTTGGGCAGGATGTCGGCGAAAGCCTTTGCCGGGAAAGGCCTGTAAAGGCGTATTTTGACAAGCCCCGTTTTCTCGCCGGGCATGGCGCCAAGGCATTGCTCTATGGTTTCGCAGGCCGAGCCCATGGCGACTATCGCGCGCTCGGCGTCCGCGGGGCCTGTATATTCGACGCAGGAATATCTGCGCCCGGTCAGGGAGGCAAGCTTGGCGAAAGCCTCCTCCGCGGCCTGCTCCACGCGCCCGTAGAAAGGGTTCGCCGCCTCGGCCGCCTGAAAGAACACGTCCGGGTTCTGGGCCGTTCCGCGGATGGAGGGCCGCTCGGGGACAAGGGCCCTGTCGCGAAATTCCGCGATGCGGTCGAGGGGAATCATGGAGCGTATGGCGTCGTCCGGTATCCTCTGGACCATGTTGGCCTCGTGCGAGGTGCGGAATCCGTCGAAGAAATGTAAAAAGGGCACGCGGGTCTCCAAAGTGGCCGCATGGGAGATAAGGGCGAAGTCGTGGGCTTCCTGGACGCTGTTCGAGCAAATCATCGCGAACCCGGTCTGGCGGCAGGCCATGACGTCGCTGTGGTCGCCGAATATGGAAAGGGCGTGCCGGGCGACGGACCTGGCCGATACATGCATGGCGAAAGGCGAAAGCTCGCCCGCGATCTTGAACATGTTCGGTATCATGAGGAGCAGGCCTTGGGACGCGGTGAAAGTGGTGGCAAGGGCGCCGGTCTGCAAAGCGCCGTGCGCGGCGGCGATGGCGCCGGCCTCGCTCTGCATGGTGGCGACCTCGGGAACTTCGCCCCATATGTTGGCAAGGCCCTTGCTCGACCAGGCCTCATAGCTCTCCGCCATGGGGCTGGAAGGGGTTATGGGATAGATTATGGCAAGGGATGTCGCGCGATAGGCGATGTCGGCGGCGGCTTCGCATCCGTCCATCATGGTTTTTTTGTTCTCGCTCATGCGGGTGCCTTTCGTGTTTGGAATAGACGCGAAATCTTACCCTCCCCCGCGCGAAGTTGTCAAGGGAAAGAGAAACCTCGGCTTTCCCGCGCGGACGGATAAAAAAATTACCCTGGGTAAAATATGTAAAAAATGCTGGTATTTTGTCGGATAATTTTGTATGCTGTCCATTATGGAAATGGATTATAGCATTTTCAATACAGATTGCCGATCTGGTATAAAGAACATACCGGATAATTCCATTGACTTCATCATAACCGACCCGCCTTATTTTATTGACGGGATGGGAAGTGATTGGGATGATAAAAAGCTCAAAAGCAAAATTAAAAAATCCAGAATCATCGGCGGGCTGCCTATTGGCATGAAATTTGATAGGGCGCAAGGGGAGCGATTGCAAAAATTTTTAGAACCGCTTTGCCAAGATTTCTATCGCATATTAAAACCCGGTGGGTTTTGCGTTGTATTTTCCCAAGGGCGGCTCTATCACAGGACGGCAATGGCTTTGGATTTGACAGGATTTGAAATTCGAGACTTGTTAGGTTGGAAATATGAAGGTCAGGCAAAGGCTTTTTCCCAAGATCATTTTATAAAAAAAGACAAAAAACTAACCGATAAAGAAAAAGAAAAGCTTATAAAAGCCCTTGACGGATTAAAAACACCGCAATTGAAGCCGCAAATAGAGCCGATGGTTTTGGCGCAAAAGCCAAAAGACGGAACTTTTGTTGAAAATTGGAAAAAATATCAAGTTGGGCTTTTGAATACAAAAGAATCCTTGAACGGAATGTTTCCGGGAACGATAATGGAAGTATCGAAAAAGATTCGCCGAAACGAAACGGATGAAAAAATAGACCATATGACGGTGAAACCCGTTTGTTTGATTTCTCATCTAATTAAGCTTTTTACAAGGCGGGGGCAAAAAGTTCTTGACCCTTTTCTTGGCAGCGGTTCGCACGGCGTGGCGGCGCTAGAATCAAAAAGAAGATTTATCGGTTTCGAGATAGAGCCGCGATATTTTGATATTGCAAAAAAGCGGCTTGAAAAATCCATGAATAAAACTGATTTATTCTCCGCCGCGCAATAGTTTGCGAAGTTTTTCACGAATTGCTTTGCTTGTATTGGCAATAAAGCGGACAACCACTCTGAATCCGTCCATAGTATCTGCAATCTCAATAACTCGTCCGGTCTTGTCATAAATCCATCGATTTCTGTCGCC
>JAIRTB010000086.1 GCA_031255155.1 Rickettsiales bacterium | reverse complement strand
AGCACTGCGCAACCTTCTATCTGTGGCTCCCGCCCGGGCCGTCCCAAGCGGCCGGAACGGCGGGCGGACATTTCACGACGACGAATTATATTTTATAGATGTCGAAATGTAAAGTTTTTCTTGGCTCCAAGGTTTTCGCGGATGCCGGGAGGGAGGGGGGGCTTTGCAAGGGATCCGCCGTCGATGCTGCCGGCGCAAGCCGGATATGGCTAGCTGCACTTCAAAACGGTGTTCACGATCTTTACTTGTTTCAGCTGGCCTACGATATGCTCTATGTGCTCTATGCTGGAAACGAAGATGACGAACAGGACCTCGATGAATCCGTCGGTGGTCGATATGACCTTTACATCCTCGATAAGGGCGCTGTTCCTGGCAAGCACGCCGGTGATCTCGTTCAAGGCGCCGACCCTCCGCACGGTAGTTACCGAAATCTTGGTCCTGAATCCGCCGCCCGCGAATACATTGCAGTCGTCCCAGGATATGTCGAACACCTTTTCCGGGGCAAAGTCCGCATGCAGGAAGAACTTGCATCCGGCCTTGTGGACCGAGATCCCCCTGCCGGTGTGCACCACGCCCTTTATGGGGTCGCCCGGCACGGGGTAGCAGCACTTTGCGAAATATACGGGTATGTTGGCCAGGCGGGATTCGCTCCCTCCGTCCGTTTTGCTTTTCCTAAGCGCCGAGAGCAGCTCGGAGGGGCTAGCCGCGGTTTTTTTCGATATGTCCGGCACATCGGGCCAAATGGACATGACGACCGATTCGGGTGAGGCCTCCTTCGTGCCGACCAAAAGGAAAAGGCCGTCCTCGTCCTCGACATTGAATCTGTCGAAGGCCTTGGCCAGGTTTTTCTGGGCGAAAGGCTTTTTGAAATGGTCGAAAGCCTGCATAAGGGCGACTTTGCCATAGGCTATGATCTCGTCGCGCTTTTGGTTTTTAAGGTATCTGCGTATGGCGGCCCTTGCCTTCAATGTGACGGCGAAACGCTCCCACTCGGGCGCGGGATGCTGGGTTTTCACGGTTATGATCTCTACTTCGTCGCCGGTTTTAAGCTCGGTCCGTATGCTTTTGAGCACCCTGTTTATCTTGGCCCCCGCGCACGAGTTCCCGACCGAGGAGTGTATCTCGTATGCGAAATCCAAAGCCGTCGCGCCAAGCGGCAGGGCCACGAGGTCCCCCGCCGGGGTAAAGCAGAACACCGAATCTATATAGGGCACCAGCTGGCTGTTTTTAAGGATCTCCTCGGGCGTGGTCGCGGCCTTTACCTCGTCCACCACGCCTTTGAGCCAGGGCATCGCCGCCTTGTCCTCGAACACCCCCTGCTTGTATAGGTAATGCGCGGCATAGCCGTATTGGGCGACCCTGTCCATTTCGTCCGAGCGTATCTGGATTTCGATTCTTTTGCCGTTCATGCCGATTATGGTGGTGTGCAGGGATTGGTACCTGTTGGGCTTGGGCATGGATATATAGTCCTTGAATCGGTTGGGGACTATCTTGTATGCCGAATGGATCATGCCAAGCGCTTTGTAGCAGTCGTCCACGCTTTGGACGACGAAGCGGAAGGCCACTATGTCGAATATCTCGTCGAATATCTTGTTCCTGGTGTGCATCTTGTGCCAAATGGAATAGGGGGACTTTTCGCGGCCGTAGACCTGGGCCTTGATCTCGTGCTTGAAAGCCAGCTTGGAAAGCTCCTCGACTATGGGTGTTATCCGGTCGCCGCCCGACTTGTGAAAGGCTTCCAGCTTTTCGGCGACGAAATTGTATTCCTGTGGATAAAGCTCGCGAAAGCAGGCGTCCTGCATCTCGCCCTTGATGTTGTCCATACCAACCCTCTCGGCAAGTGGGATGAATACAAGCATCGTCTCGTTCGCGATGCGGCGGCGCCTTTCGGTTCCCTTTATAAAGCGCAGGGTCGTCATGTTGTGGTGGCGGTCCAAAAGCTTGATGATAAGGACGCGTATGTCCCCCGATATGGCAAGGACGAAGTTGCGATAGTTCTCGGCTTTCGCGTGCAGCTGGTTTTTGATTATCGATTTGCCAAGCTTGGTCAGGCCGCGCACCAAGGTCGCGACCGAGGCGCCGAAAAGGCTTTCGATCTCGCCGATGGTCGCGTCCGTGTCCTCGACTACATCGTGCAGCAGGGCGGCGCATACGGAATCTATGTCCATTTCGTATTGCTTTGCGGCCGAGGTGGCGACAGCCAAAGGATGGGTGAAATATGGCTCCCCGGTGTCCCTAAACTGCCCTTCGTGTTTTTTCTGGGCGTATGAATAGGCAAGTTCCAGCCGGGCTTTTTCCGTGGCTTTCAGGCGCCCCGAATAGGACGCGACGATCTCGGACAGGTTCTCTTTGGTTATCATTCGGACGATTGTAGGGCCGCGCGCAAGCAAAGTCAATAAACGATGAAAAGCCGCCGAGGGCGCAAATCCGGCCGCCGTCGATCATCGTCCGAACGCTGGGATCATATCCGGTCGCCGTCGATCAATTTCCTCGCGCCGCCACACGGCGTCCAAGGGCCGTCGATCATCGTCCGAAAGTCCTTATCACATGGGACAGCGGGACAATAGAGATCCCTTTTTCCGCAAGGCCGTCCATCCATTCTTTAAGGATGCGAATGGTGTTCGGCCGCGGATGGCCTATCGCCACGGCGTATCCGCGGCGGCGGGCCGTTGCTTCCAGCCGGCCAAGCTCGCGCCGTATGTCGTCCTCGGCCGAAGAATCGTCCAAAAACACATCGCGCGCGGCATAGGGCACCTTGGCGGACAAAGCCATTTTCCGCGTCTTGGTCCCGGGGGCGGTCATCGAATCTACGAAAGCCAGGCCCAGTTTTCCCGCCTCTTTGATTATGGCGGAAATATGGGCGTCCGAGGTGGTGAACTTGCTTCCCATGTGGTTGTTGACGCCGATGATTCCTTTGACTCCTCCGGCCATAGAGTTGAACAGGCGGACATTTTCGGACACGCTCTTGCGCGTGGAAAGATATGCCGGCCCATAGTCGTAGGTGTCGGCGAAAGCCTCCATGGGAATGTGCAGCATGGCCTCCTTTCCCTTCGACCTGGCGCGGTCGATCTGGGCTTGCAGGTTCGGCGCATAGGTAAGGAACGAGGTGTCGAAGGCGAAAGGCAGCTCCAATATCTGGGCGCTGCGTATCATGTCCACGCCCATGTCGTCGATGATCAAAGCTATGACCGGAGGCTTGGGCGCGCCGGACATGGACGCGGCGAATTTCTCGAACGCGGTTTCTTTCGCAAAGCCCGGCGGTGGCAAAGGCTGCGCCGCCGATTCGTCGTCTGGCTCGAAAACCGCTTGGGGTCCGAAATCCGCCCTGTGTCCGAAAGTCCCCTTATGCTCGAAATCCGCCGCGCCGGACCCGGGCAAAGGCTCGGCCCCTCTCCCTCCCCCGGCATAGCGGGAGGAATCGCTGCTGGATTCATTGGCGGCATCATGTATGGAATCGCGTATGTATCCGCGGGAGGGTTCGCGGCCGGAATCGCTGGCGGCAAAGCCATGGTCGCAGCCAAGCAATCCGGCGCGCGCCAAAGCCGGGCGGCGGCGCGTTTTCGATCGGTCCCGGACGAACACCGCGGCCGTTATGCCGAACATGAACACGGCAAGCATAAGGGCGCAGCACGCCGCGGGAGTGATCCCCGCGACCCTAAGCACGCTCCACAAGCCGCTCCGTTTGCTTTCCATTCTTAAAATCCTATACCCTGCAAAATAAAAAGGCCAGGCAAAAGCGCCGCCCGCGAAATCAAAACGAAAAGTCCTTGAATTTGAACCTGCGGCGGGCCTCTTTGACGCTTTCGCTCGCGTCGAACAGATACTGCCGCCGCGATTGCAGGGTAAGCTTGCCGAACAGGGCGATAAGCTCGGGCGAAAATTCGTCGTTGGTGTCAAGCACCCACCTGTTGGGGGGCGCGTTCGGCTCGCCGTATTTCGCCTGCACATTGTACCAGAACGCGCGCCTAAGCTCGTCGCGCTGGTATTGGAAGTTTTTCGCCGTGCCAAGGCGCTTGTTCACATTGTTCGAGTATTCGATTTTCCAAACCGTGTGGCCCGTGACGGGAGAGGTGAAAAATACGGACAGCCGCTCGTCGTTGTCGGATTTTTTGAAGTCGACGCGGGAGACATAGTGCATCTTGTCCTTTTTCGCCAGCCCCTCGATGCAGGCTTTGAGCGAGTCCGAAAGGAAAATGTTCCTCTCGCGGCATTGCGCGTCATAGTTGTATCCGAAATATTCCGGAACCGAGTAATCGATCTTGTCAAGGACGAATTTGTGCTCTTTGGCCGCGTCGCGAACTTTTTCATAGTCCATGTCAAGGGCAAGGCCGCCTATGTCGAATCCTTTCACGCGCTCGTTCGTGCCCTCTTGCGAGCCCTCTTCCTCGTCGTATTCGCTGTATTCCTCGACCTCGATTTCGTCGTCGCCGGGAAAGTCCTCTTCCTCGTCGTCGTATTCTTGGGCGCGCGCGGACAAAGGCGCGAACGCAAGCGGGATCAGGAATATCAAAAGCCACTTTCTCACGAATATTTCCTTATGCGCCGGATGTGCCGCTCGTCGTTCGAAAAAGGCGTCCCGAGGAAAACCCTTAAAAACGCAAGGTTCTGCTCAAAGGAAAAAGCGTCCGCGGCAAGGATGGCCATATTCGCGTCCTCGTGCTCCCTGGCCTTGGCGGCGGCATCCTCGGAATACAGCAGGGCCGCGCGGATGAAAGCGAACCGATTCGCGGCCATGGCCATGCCCTGCCCCGTCCTGCACGCAAGCACGCCGAAAGCCGCCCGCCCGGCGCGCAATACCTCCGCCGCCGCGGCAGCGAAGTCGGGATAGTCGCAGGACGCGCCTCCGTCCGAGCCTACATCGATGAATTCGTATCCGGCAAGATTGGCCTTGATGTGCTGTTTCAGCGGATAGCCGCCGTGGTCGCTGCCTATGGCGATTTTCGATTCCAATTCTCTCCTCCCGCCCGGCGCCGGGTTTCAATCGCGCCGCTGTTTAAGGTCCCCGTTCACGAAAGCTCCGTTTTCGATGGAAATGTCCCTGTGGACGATGTTTCCGTTGATTCTGGCCGTCGCGCCAAGCCATACGGACGCGGCCGATATGTTTCCGTCGACGGTTCCGTATACGGCGATTTTCTCGGCCCGCACGGCGCTGGATTTGATGCGGCCGTTGATGCCGACGACGATCACGCGGGCGGATATGTCGCCTTCGAATACGCCGTCGACATATACCTCGTCGTCGCTTTTGACAGAGCCCTTTACGACGGCCGTCTCCGATATAAGGGAGGAGGGGGTGGTTTTTCTCGTCCAGCCAAGCATCACTCGTTCTCCGTCTTTACGAAAGCATAGGGGTTCAGGGCGCGCCCGTTGTGGCGCAGCTCATAGTGCAGGTGCGGCGCGGTCGAGCGTCCTGTCGAGCCGGCAAGGCCTATTTTCGCGCCCTCGTCTATCAAATCCCCGCGCGAGACGAAAGCCTTGGACAGATGGGCGTAGATGGTGGAAAAGCCCATGCCGTGGTATACCTCGACCGACAATCCATAGTCGCCGCGGTTTCCGGCCTGCGTCACTTTCCCGCGCGAAGTGGAATACAAGGGGGTTCCGTCCTTGCCCGAGAAATCTATGCCGGTGTGCATTGCCGGCACGCCGAGGAAGGGGTCTTCGCGCACGCCGTATGCCGAGGTTATCCGCGCGGTCCCCCGCACCGGAGCGCCAAGGGGCAGCATGCCCGTCGCGGCCGAGAGGCCCTCCCATAGGTTGACTTTCGCGGCGGCGTCCTTGAATTTCTTGGACAGGGCCTCGTCCGCTATGTCCGACATGCGAAGCGGCACGAACCGCCCGCCAAGCCCCTCTTCGCGCTCGGCCCTGGCTTTTTCGACAAGGCTCGCGCGGTTTTTAAGGTTCGCTTGGGCAAGCACGGTGTCGACCTTGGCAAGGATTCTTTCGATCTCTCCGATCCTGCCCTGGGAAAGGACGCTCACCTTGTCGACAAGGGAGTTTTGAAGCTCGGTCATGTCTTCAAGCGAGTTTTCAAGCACCTCGTTGCGCTTTTTAAGGGATACGTTTTCGTTCATCACGATGTTTTTTTCAAGTTCGAGTTTTTTAAGGCCGGCGGCGCCCTGTCCGGCTTGGGCGAACCTGGCGTTCGAAATGTATTCGCTCATGTTCCGCCCGACATATTCAAGCTCGGCCGTCAAAAGCGAGCGCTTTTTTACGATCTTGTCCCTCTCTTTTTTGGAAATCTTGCCGTCCGATTCAAGGAGAAGGGCCAAAGCGTCGTGCTGTTTCGCTATTTCCAGGTTTATGGCCTCTATCGTGTCGCGATAGGCGCGCATGTCGGCTATGGCCAGGTTGAAGTTGTCCCTGGCCTTTTGCACCTGGCGGTCCTTTGCCTCGAATACCGATGCCGAGGCGAAATATAGCCGGCTTGCGAAAACGCTCCATGCGATTCCGGCGATTGCCGCGGCGGCGGCCAAAGCCTGCAAAGGCGCGGAAATGCTGTGCCGCGCGAAAACCCCGTTCTTCAATGTCGCGAATTGCCGCTCGTGGAATGCAAGGCGGAAAAAAGCCGCCGCGCGCTCGCGCAAAGTCGAACGGAAAGGATTTTTTTTGATCTTTATAATGCTCGTTTTCCTCGAAAATATACCTTTGCGAAAGGATATATTATGGCCGGGCGATAGTCAATAAAAAAATCCCCCGCCAGAGCGGGGGAAGTTTTCTCATCAAGGCCGGACGGCCTGGCGCGGAATTACTCGATGATCTTCGAAACGACTCCGGCGCCGACGGTCCTGCCGCCCTCGCGGATGGCGAAACGCTGGCCCGCGGCCATGGCGACGGGGGTGATAAGCTCGACCGTCATCTTGACATTGTCGCCGGGCATGACCATCTTCACATCGTCGGGCAAGGCGATGGATCCGGTCACGTCGGTCGTCTGGAAATAGAACTGCGGGCGATAGTTGGACAGGAACGCGGTGTGGCGCCCTCCCTCGTCCTTGGTAAGGATATAGCACTCGCACTCGAACTTTTTGTGCGGGGTGATAGAGCCGGGCTTGGCGCATACCTGGCCGCGCTCGACATCTTCCTTTTTCGTGCCGCGCAGCAATACGCCAATGTTGTCGCCCGCCTGGCCTTGGTCAAGCAGCTTGCGGAACATTTCGACGCCGGTCACGACGGTTTTCTGGGTGGGGCGGATGCCGACGATTTCGATTTCGTCGCCGACTTTGACCACGCCGGTCTCGACGCGGCCGGTCACGACGGTTCCGCGGCCCGAGATAGAGAACACATCCTCGATAGCCATCTGGAAAGGCTTGTCAAGGGCGCGCACTGGCGTGGGAATGAATTCGTCCACGGACTTCAACAGGGCGCGCACGGCGTTTTCGCCAAGCTCGGGTTCGCGGCCTTCCAAAGCGGCTAGGGCCGAGCCCTTGATGATGGGCGTGGTGTCGCCGGGGAAATCGTATTTTTTAAGGAGGTCGCGCACTTCCTCTTCGACAAGCTCGATCATCTCCTTGTCGTCCACCATGTCGCATTTGTTGAGGAATACGACTATGGAGGGAACGCCGACCTGGCGGGCGAGAAGGATGTGCTCGCGCGTCTGGGGCATGGGGCCGTCGGTCGCCGATACGACAAGGATGGCGCCGTCCATCTGGGCCGCGCCGGTTATCATGTTCTTTACATAGTCGGCGTGCCCGGGACAGTCGACATGGGCATAGTGGCGGTTGTCGGTGTTGTATTCGACATGGGCGGTGTTGATGGTGATCCCGCGGGCTTTTTCCTCGGGAGCCTTGTCGATTTGGTCGTATGCCTGGAAAGCGTCCGAGAAATACTTGGTTATCGCGGCGGTAAGGGTGGTTTTTCCATGGTCGACATGTCCGATGGTTCCGATGTTGACATGAGGCTTGGATCGCACGAAAGTTTCTTTTGCTGCCATTTGTTTTTAGCTCCTTTTTATTGTTTAGCGCCGGGATTGTAAAGTAAAGGTTCGATAAATGCAAGGGAAAAATCAAGCTCGGCGGCAATTTTCCGGATAGCTCTATCCCCCTCCGCCGCCGAGCATGCCGCGGCCCGGGGATCTTGGCGATCGGGCAAATCCGCCGCTAGCCCGCGGGCCGATGAGCCGGCGATTCTACCACTTGCTTGCGGCCCAGCTTGTGGTCAAGGCCACGCCCATTATAGAGAATACGGCCTCGTATGCCGCCGCGCTTTGTATAAAGAACAACGACAGGAACAGCCCGCATTGCAGCCAATATAACGCCGTATAGAACACTTCGCGCTATTTCGCCAAAGGCGGTATGGCGGGCAGGGTCTTGCCCTCCAACCATTCCAAGAAAGCCCCGCCTGCGGTCGAGACATAGGTAAATTCGGACGCGGCCCCCGCCATGTTCAAGGTTGCGACGGTGTCCCCTCCGCCCGCCACGGACATAATGGACCCCGATCGGGTAAGGGCGGCTATGTCGCGGGCGGCCTCGATGGATCCGCGGGCGAATTGCGGCGTTTCGTATACGCCCAGCGTCCCGTTCAGCAGCACCGTCTTCGCCGTCCCAAGCTTGTCCCGTATCATCGCCGAAGTCTTCTCTCCTATGTCGAGGATCTTGTCGTCGTCGGCGATGGCAAAGATGTCCTTGAACTCCCATGGGGCGTCTTTGTCAAGGGTCTTGGCCACGCACGCGTCGACGGGCAGGAATATTTTCCCGCCGTGCTTGGCCATGATGCGCCGTGCGACATCGGCCATGTCCTTTTCGGCAAGGGAGGCTCCGACCTTTATCCCCTGGGCAAGGAGGAAAGTGTTCGCCATGGCCCCGCCCACGATTACAAGGTCGACCTTGGCCGCGACATTTTCTATCACCAAAAGCTTGGTCGAGATTTTAGAGCCCGCGACTATCGCCGCCGAGGGCCGCGCCGGGTCGTCCAGGGCGCCCGACAGGGCCGCTGCTTCCTCTTGCATCAAAAGGCCGGCATACGAGGGCAGATAGCGGGTTATCCCCACTGTGCTGGCATGGGCGCGGTGGGCGGCGGAAAAAGCGTCGTTCACGAATAGGTCGCCAAGCGAGGCAAGCTCGCGCGCGAATTCCGGGTCGTTCGCCTCTTCTTGTGGGTGGAAGCGCACATTCTCCAAAAGCAGGACGCCGCCGTCTTTCATTTCCGCGACGGCGCCCTCGGCCGACGGCCCGGCGCAGTCCGGGGCGAAAGCGACTGGCCTGCCTATTTCCGCCGCCAAGGCCGGGGCGATGAAAGCGTCTGAAAATTCGGCCGAAACCCCCTTGGGCCTGCCGAAATGGGTAAGGATTATGACCTTGGCGCCCCGCTCGGCCAATGCGCGGGCGGTTGGTGCGAAGCGGGATATCCGCGTGCCGTCGATTATCCTGCCGTTTTCTGTCGGCACGTTCAAATCGGCGCGCACCAATACGCGCTTGCCGGCGATGTCCCCCATGTCCGCTAATGTTCTAAGCTCCATTTTCAATCCTTTTCCGCCCCTTGTGTTGAATCCTCGGTCCAAGCCGCCGTAAAAATCCGCATGGAATCATAGCGGAAAAAATTTCCCTTGTCAACTTCGCCCGCAAATTGTATAAATCCGCGCCGCGGATAAGTCGCGGATAATATGAACAGGCATGTATTGAAAGTTGGACAAGAATGAATAAATACGAACTGGGAGAAAAAGGCTCGCGCCCGTGGGGCGAATGGGAAACCGTCGCCATAGGGGGCGAATATTGCGTCAAGGTCATATCGGTAAGCCCCGGGGCAAGCCTATCCCTTCAATACCACAACCATAGGTCGGAAAATTGGACCGTGGCGAAAGGCCTTGCCCGGGCCGAGGTCGAAAGCAAGGAAAAAACGCTTGCGGCGGGGAATTCCGTGTTCATTCCGGCCAAAGCCGCGCACCGCTTGGCCAATCCCGGCGAAACGCCTCTTGTGGTGATAGAGGTCCAGACGGGTCCGCTGCTTGACGAGGGGGATATAGTGCGCCTCAAAGATTCTTACGGTCGAGCGTGATTCGGACGGATTCGTCCTTGCGCCACTTGGCTATGTTGGCCGCGTGCCCGGAAAGAAGCACGCCGGGCACTTTCAATCCGCGCCAGGA
Source organism: Rickettsiales bacterium (assembly GCA_031255155.1). GTDB lineage: Bacteria > Pseudomonadota > Alphaproteobacteria > Rs-D84 > CACZYB01 > WQWV01. Next base: position 2,121 of record JAIRTB010000086.1, on the reverse strand, counting down.
TTCGGGCCGGGTGTATTGCGGGTATTCGAGCCGTCCGTCAAGGGCTGTCGAAAACGATTCCTCCTCGGTCGATGCGGCGTTGCCCAAGACTCCGGGCAAAAGGCGGGCTATGGCGTCCAGCATGGGGCATAATGCCGCCTCTCCGCCCGACAGGACGAAATCGCCTATGGAAATCCCGCGCATGCGATAGTATTCGACGACGCGCTCGTCTATGCCTTCATAGTGCCCGCATACGAAAGTAGCCTCGCCCATGGATGAAAAAGCGGCGGCGGTCTTTTGGACGAAACGCTCCCCCCGCGGGGAAAGATGGAAAATCGGCTCGTCCTTGTGGAAAGAATCTATCGCTCGGGCAAGGATTTCCGGCTTCAAGACCTGGCCCGCGCCGCCGCCGTATGGCGCGTCGTCCACGGATTTGTACCTGTCCGTCGCGAAATCGCGTATGTTCACAAGGTTAAGGACAAGGGCGCCCGAAGCGATCGCCCTGCCGGATACGCTTGCGCCAAGGCCCGAAAATGATTCGGGGAACAGGGTCAGTATGTTCGCTTTGAAAGGCATGGGCCCATTATATCCCCCGCCAGGCGCGCAAGTAAAGGCGAAATTTGCCGCCCGCCGATAATATTTTCATATGCTCCGCCGATAGTTTTCCATATTCTCTGCCGATAATATTTTCATATAAAAACAAGGCTCCTCGTCCCGCCGTTTGATTGTTTCGACAATCAAGGGATCGGCTTTGGACAAGTCAGCTTTGGATAAGGAAGTCGCGGTCTATGCCGATGGTCTTTGCCTCGCGGTCGATCGTCGAAACATGCTGCATAAGGACAAGGGCGCTCTTGGCCGATCCGGTGTCGATTTCCAGCATGTCCCCCGCGCCGTGGTTCGCCCGGCCGACTACCCTGCCGCCGCCGGAAACGCCGAACCCGACAAGTTCGTCAAGCAGGGCTTCGCCCGGCCCGGCCAGATATTCGCGCGGAGCGAACAGTTCCAAGCCTTTAAGGGATTCCGCGGCATTGCGGTCGGCGACGCCCTCCACATACGCGACGATTCGGTCGGCCGTGTTGCCCGATCCTTGAAAGCCAAGCTTGACCTTGCGCCCGTCCGCGAACGACAAAGGCATGTCAAGGACGGCTTTGGGCCGTTCAAGGAAAACTTGAATCTTGACCGCGCCCTTTATGCCGTGAACCCCGACGATTTTCGCGACGGGAATTATCATGCGGCGATAGATTGGTCGTCGGGCCGGACGCCGTCGGTTTCGGCTTTGGCAATCTCGGCTCCGACGACGGCTTCGGCTTCTAAGGCTTTGGCTTCTGCCGCGGCCTCGGGCTCGATAGCCTTGGTTTCCGAAACAGCGGATTCAACAGGTGCGGCCTCCGCTGGCGCAGGTTCGACGGGCGCGGCTTCGGCGGGCGCGGCTTCGGCGGGCGCGGATTCAACGGGCGCGGCCTCCGCTGGCGCAGGTTCGGCGGGCTTGGAGGTTTGAGCCTCGGCCTCGGTTGCGGCCGAGGATTCGGCGGGCGCGGCGGCGGCCTCTTCCTTGGCTGCCTCGAAAGCCTTTGCCTCGGCATCCGCGGCGGCGGCGGACTCGGCGGCTTTGGCCTCGGCGGCGGCGGCAATGGCTTTCATGCGCTCTTGCGCCTTGGCTTTGGGCAGATGCCGCTTGGTCTGCTTGTCAAGCGCCGGCGCGGGGATCAGGCCCGCCGCGGCAAGGAATCTAGCCACGCGGTCGGTGGGTTTCGCGCCTTGGCCAAGCCAGTATTCGATGCGCCCGCCGTTCAATCTTACGGCGTCCGGAGCCGATCGTTCGACCATGGGGTTATAGGTTCCGACCTGCTCTATGAACGAGCCGTCGCGAGGCGCGCGCGAATCCGCGGCCACGATGTGGTAATAGGGGCGTTTTTTGGCGCCGAAGCGCGCAAGGCGAAGTTTGACTGACATAACCGTCCTTTCATATGTTAAAGCGTGGCAAAGGATAAAAACTTATCGTTTGCCGTTCCCAATTCCGGCGGAGGGAAATCCCGCTTTTTCCCGCGATGGGAAGAAAATTGTCAAAACGCTTTGCATCCGCGCAAAGCTGTCAAGGACACAGCATATCCGGTTTTTTAACTTTGTCAAGGCCATTTGCGA
>JAIRTB010000043.1 GCA_031255155.1 Rickettsiales bacterium | reverse complement strand
TCGTATATCTCGCTGTTGCCGTCGCGCGCTATGGACATGACAAGGCGTCGCCCGTCGGGGGAGAAGCGCGGGGCGAAGCTCATCCCGGGGAATTGCCCGACAAGCTCGTGCCGCCCGGTTTCTATGTCGAATATATAGACTTTGGGCACCGATTCGTGATAGGTTACATAGGCTATTTTCTGCGAGTTCGGCGAAAACGACGGCGTGGTCACCGAGATTTTTCCGTTGGTCAGGTATTTAAGGTTTGCGCCGTCCTGGTCCATTATGGCAAGGCGCTTTGTCCGGTCGGTTTTCGGCCCCGTTTCCGCGACATACAGGATGCGCGTGTCGAAATAGCCGTCGTCGCCGGTCATTTCTTTATAGATGGCGTCGCTGATTATGTGGGCGATTCGGCGGGCGTTGGACTTTTCGGTTATGAATATCTGGCCTTTAAGCTGGTTCTGGCCGGGAATGTCCCAAAGGCGGAATTCTATGGCCACGCGCCCGTCGCGGGTGTCCTTGACATCGCCGAAAGCGAGTATCGAGGCGTTTATCGCGCTCCAATCGGCAAAGGCGGGCGATTCGGCTACGGCTATGTTTTTCTCGATGAAAGACGCGGGCGGGATGATTCGGAACATGCCGCTGCGTTTCAGGTTGTCGCGGATGATGCGGGCGGTTTCCAAGCCTATTTTTTGGCTTTCGGGCGAATTTCCGCGAAAGTCGATTATGGCCGTGCGCACGGGGTCGAAATTGCCCGCGTCCACATCTATGTAGATCTCGGCGCGCGCGGCCCCCGTTGCAAGCGCGGCCGCTGTTGCGAAAGTGAACAGAAATATAAGGATTTTTTTCAAAATCTCTCTCCTCCGTTGTTGATGATATAAGGCCTGTGCGCGGGTGTCAATAGTTTCTTGACATCCCTCCGTCGCCGATATATAATGGCGGATGCGGAAAGAGATTTTCGCGAGGTGTCGAAACCTCTACTAATATGGTCTCCAATATGGTTGGAGGGCTGGCGGAATATAAAATACGCCGCACTGTCTTTTATTAGTATGGTTTCGAACCTCCAACCGACCACTTGGAGGAAAATATGAGACATGCGTATTCCGCCGTTTTTGCCGTTATGGTATTTTCCTCCGCGGCGAAAGCCGCCTATTACCAATGCTTGGCGTGCCCGAAGGACCACTATTGCCCGTCCGCGTCCGCCGCGCCCATAGCCTGTCCCGACGACAAGATAACCGAAGCGCCCGGCGCGACGGAAATATCAAGCTGTAAAGATCGCCAGCCTGTGTGCGCTGATGCTAAAATCCAAGCGGCGGTGCAGGAGAATGATCCATGGGAAACCCCGATGTTGCTGACGGCGACTTGCGCGTCCCTGCCAAAGGATGTGTGGTTCGATGCGGGACGCTATGAAAATTCCGGGCATCTTGTCAAGGACAAATGGACCGAGATAGCCTCTCAAAGCGAAGTTTCCGCATTGAATAATCAAACATTGTCTAGAAATACTTCCGGCGGTTCTCTTTTCATGGTTGGGATGTATTGCCCCGACGCGCCGACAAGCCCCGGCGCGACATTGGCCGAGAAGACCCATATTCATTATATCTATATAACATCGACGACGGATAGCATCCCTTTTTCCTATTATAAAAACAAGTTTTCGTCAAGCTATAACGCGACCGGCAGGGTTTGCATCAACAATATATGTATGACCTGTAACGGAAAAATGCATGGGTCAAGCAACGACCTTGCCGTTTATAGGTTGAATTTATAGGGCGTATGGCGGCGGGTTTCGGCGGCGTGCTGATTTTCTTGACATGGCCGCGCCAGGGGGATAGTATTCGCCCGCTTGGCGGACGGAAAATCCGCGCACCCGGTCAGGGGAGGAATCCAGCAGCCGGCGCGGCCCATTCGGGTCGCCAAGCGTTTCCGGTCCGCAAGGGAGAGTCCGTAATATGACAGCATTGTTGATGGCAAGTTTCTTGGCGTTTGCCGCCGCCCGCTCTTTGAAATCCCTCCAATTTTTCCAGCAGGAGGGCTTTTCCGCGCTTGATTTCGTGAAATTCGTGACGAAAGGCCTGCGCCTTGTGGACAAGAGGCTGTCCTCCTGCGTGATTCTGTATTCTTTGGCAAGCGCGTACGGCCGCTCGCGCCTGCTGGCTTGCGTGGCGCTTTCCGCTATGTTTTTGATAGCGGCGGCCCTGCACAGGAATCCGCTTTCCAAAAGCCGGGTGAAGAAAAGGTTCCGCTTCACTCCGCGCGCGGCGATGATTTTTTCCGGAGCCGTCGCGGTCGAGGCGTTCGCCGCCGCGAGGATATTTTTGTATTTGGAGGGGGATCCGGATTATTCGCTGCTGCATGTGAGCGGATGGCTTGTCTTGCTGATTCAATCCATTCCGTTTTTGATGATTCTGTCGGATTGGGCGTTCAAGCCGGTCGAGTTCGCGGTGAAGCGCTATTGCTATCGCAAGGCGTATGACAAGATGACGGCCCTGTCTCCGGTCGTGATAGCCGTGGCGGGCAGCTTTGGCAAGACCAGCACCAAGAATATATTGCAGCATATATTGTCGTCCCTGTCGACAAGCGTGGCCACCCCGCGCTCGGTCAACACCCTGTTCGGGCTTGTAAAGTCGATAATGAGGGATTTGCTGCCCTCGCACAAGTATTTTATAGTCGAGATGGGCTCGTCGAGCGTTGGCAAGATCGCGCGCATGGGGCGTCTTGTGCGGCATAGCCACGCGATTCTGACCGCCATAGGGGACATGCATTATGCGTATTTCAAGGATAGGGATTCCGTGGCCAGGGAAAAGTTTTCCGTTTTCGGACAGGTCAAGGCGCATGGCGGCGTCATGGTGGTAAATTCGTTCCAGGTCGCGAGGGAATATAGCGATAAATACATAGGCGGCTATGCGGACGCGCTGTATCTTGACGAAAGGGTTTTGCAAAATGTCCGCGTCGGACGGGACGGGGTAGGCTTTACCCTCGCCGGCAGGGATATCCGCGCGCCCGTGTATGGCAGGTATCAGGCCTATGACATAGCCCTTGCTGTCGCGATGGCGGCGCGGCTGGGCTTTGACATCGACGCGGTGGTGGAAAGTTTGAAGACCCTTCCCCCCACGCGCCACCGGCAGGAGGTTTTAAGGCATCCGCTGGGCTTCACCCTGCTGGACGACGCGTATAATTCCAACCCCGACGGGTTCGAAAGCGCGCTTGAAACCGCGCGCGTTCTTGCCGGGGAAAACAGGGTGGTCCTGTGCACGCCGGGGATGCTGGAACTTGGCGGCAAGCATAGGGAGGGGCACGTCCGGGCCGCGCGCGCCGCCGCCGCCTATGCCGATGTGGTGATAGCCGTCCTGCCCGAAAGGATAGCGGATTTCACGGACGAATTTCAAAGGGCGAAAAAGCCCGGGCAGCTGTTGGTCCTTGCCGCTTCGTTCGCGGCGGCCGACCGGTGGCTTGCCGCGAACGCGCTTTCCTCGGATGTGGTGCTGTTCGAGAACGACCTCTCCGATTCGTACGAGGAGCGTATCCGTATCTAGGCGTCCGCCGCGCTGAACGAGAAATGTTTGTGCAGCAGGTATGTGATTATGGTGTTGGCCGCGACGAATGCGGCTTGGGCCGGCAGCGCGTTCAGTCCCGATAATCCGGCCGATATTTCCAGCCAGGCCCAGTTCAGGGCCATCATGCCAAGATAGACCGACCATGCGCGGGCGTATTCGCGCCGGATGGGGCCGCGGCTTCTGAATGCGTAATGCCGCATGGTGGCGATGGATATGTTTATCGAGATAGCGTATTGCAAAGCCATTGCCGCGCGGTAATTCCCCGTCCAAATGAACAA
>JAIRTB010000088.1 GCA_031255155.1 Rickettsiales bacterium | reverse complement strand
TTGGGCCTTGCCGCCGTGCTGGGCGCCTTCTTCTACGCCGACATATACACGACCATAGGATACAGCCATGCCGTGATAAAGTCCTCGTTCCAGGTGGGCGTGCTGGCTTTCGCGGCAATATTGCTCTCGTTCACATCCCTATACGGACTGATGCAAGGGGTATCGCTTCTTGTCAGGCACGAGAAGTAAAAAAACGAACCGATACTTTTGAGCTTTGAAGCCTCCCGCCCGGGAGGCTTCTTCATATTTCCCGCATTCGCGCGGGAACGCGGGGCCGGCGGCCCCCTATCGACAACCGCCGAACAATACAACCAAAGGAGAAAAAAACATGGCTATCGAAGAATCGTTCATAAAGCAATTCGAGGCGGAAGTCCATCTTGCATTCCAGCAGACCGGCACCAAGCTTAGGTCCACCGTGCGCACGAAAAACAATGTGCGCGGAAGCTCGACCACTTTCCAGAAAGTCGGCACCGGCGTCGCCTCGACCAAAGCGCGCCACGCGCCCATGTCCGTCATGAACCTCGACCACACCCCGGTCGAGTGCATGCTGCAAGACTTTTACGCGGGCGAATGGGTCGACGAGCTTGACGAGATCAAGACCAACATCGACGAGCGCCGCGTGGTCGCCTGCGCCGGAGCATACGCACTCGGGCGCAAGAGCGACGAGCTTATCATAGCCCAGCTGGCCCTTGCCGGAACTGAAATAGACGCGGACGACGACGGCCTTACCAAGGCAAAGATACTGAGCTCCCTTGAAATCCTGAACACCAACGACGTGCCCGACGACGGCCAGAGATTCGCCGTGGTGGGCGTGCACCAATGGAACGAGCTTTTGAACCTGCCCGAATTTTCCTCGGCCGACTATGTGGGCGAATCCTATCCCCTCCTCAAAGGCGTCGAATCGCGCAAGTGGCTTGGCATCAACTGGATAATGCACAACGCTCTTCCCTTGGCCACGGGGGTGCGCAGCTGTTTCGTCTATCACAAAAACGCCATAGGATACGCAAGCGGGCAGGATGTCAAGACCGACATTTCTTGGAGCGGAGAGCGCGCCGCCCATTTCGTTTCCAGCAGCATGAGCCAAGGCGCCGCCATTATCGACGAGGACGGCGTGGTGAAAATCGAATGCGACGACGCCACCGAGATATAACGCCCGGCCTTTGCCATATAACGCCCGCCTCGCGCCCGCCGCCATGCGTTCGAAAGGCCTATGCGCGGCGGCTTTGAAAAAAATTCCGCCGGTCCGCACGACGCGCCATTGGCGGAATTTTTTTTAGCGTCCTGCATGCGCTTGAAATTTTCACTATTCCCCTCTTTTCGCCCGGCCGGCAAAAAGAGGGGAGGGCGCTTGCGGGAGCGGCGGAAAAAACAACTATAACAGGAGGACACAATGATTTCAAAGAACTTGTCCGTGCTGGCCTATACAAACGGCTTTACCATGTGGCACTATAAAACCGGCGACACGACCGAGGCGGTCGAATCGGAGGGATATTTTTCCCCGGCCGCATCTATCTTCAACGACGGGGACATGATGTTCGCATCGGCGGCGGGCGAAGACGGAATCGAAACCCTGGCATACTACATACGCGCGAGGGGCGGCGAAATCGCCCTTAGGAGGCGGACATGACCATTACGGCGGCCGGGCTGTGCAGCGAGGCCCTGTGCAAAATCGGAGCGCGGGGAATCGATTCCTTCGACGACCAAAGCGCGGAGGCAGAAACCGCCGCGGCGACATATCCTCTTGTCAAGAGAAAGCTTTTATCATCGTTCGCTTGGAGCTTTGCCATGGCTAGGGCGGACCTTGCCCGGGCGGACGGCGGCGATGCCCAACCTTGCAACGCCTCTTGCGAGGCGGCCTGTTATCGATACGCCCTGCCGTCCGACTTCCTTCGCGCGGCGGGGACATCGCCGGATTTTCGGCATAGAATCGCGGGAGGGGCGTTGGAGTCCCGCGCGGAAGCCGTCTCGCTATGCTATATCGCGGACACGGACGAAGCCAATTTCCCGCCTTTGTTCGCGGCCGCCCTTGTATCTTCGCTGGCCGCGGAATTCGCGCTTTCCATGCTGGACGACACGGCGAGGTTCAACGCTTTGCAGCGCCAATCCCTCATAGAGCTGCGCGAGGCGAGGCTTGCCGACAGCCAGCAGGGCATGCCGAAAAAAATCAAGAACTTTCCGCTTATCGATTCGAGGAAATGAAATGCCAAAACAGAGCATAAGCATAACGACCCTTTCACGCGGCGAGGCTTCGCCCGACCTCGCGGGGCGGGCCGACTTCGACGCATACCGCAAATCCGCCCTGCGCATATACAACATGCGCCCCATCGCAACCGGCGGAATCGCACGGCGCGACGGCTTGAAATTCGACGCGGACGCCGCCGGAGCCCGGCTGGCCATCCCGTTCGAGGCAAGCGACGGAACAAGCCATCTTTTCCTATTATCGCCCCTGTCCATCGAAGCCGTCGACACGGGCGGCGCGCGGCGCGCGAGCCTTGCCTCTTCGTTCGGGGCGGACGACATCGCCATGGTCAGATGGGCCCAGAAAGGCGACGAAACGCATCTTGTCTGCGCGACAAAGCCTCCATGCCGAATCGCATACACGCCCCATTTGAAAGCCTTTACTATTTCCGGATGGGAATTCGCAAAGCGCGCGGGCGGGGATTTTTCCACGCGCCCTTTCGCAAGATTCCCCGCCACAAGCGGCGTCAGGCTGCGCCCGTCCGCCGCGTCGGGCACGGCGACCATCGAGGCGGACAGCCCAATATTCGCCCCGGGGCACATAGGATCGCTGCTGTCGATCAACGGCGGCCAGGCCCTTGTCTCTTCGGTCGCGGGAAACCGCATGTCCGCGACGGCGCAGGTCAAGCATCCCCTTTCGTCGGCGGGCGAGTGGACCGACGATTGGCGCGAGCAGGCTTTTTCCACGGCGCGGGGGTGGCCCGCCTCTATAACTTTCCACCAGAACCGCATGGTCATCGGCGGGTCGAGGGACCTGCCGAATCGGATATGGCTCTCTAAAACCGCGGAGCACGACAATTTCGACCTGGGCGACGGGCTTGACGACGAAGCGATAGAATTCGACATACTATCCGACAAAGGGCACAGGATTTCAAGCGTGTTCTCGGGCAAGCACCTGCTTGTCTTTACATCGGAGGGCGAATTCATGGTCGGCGGCGCGCCCATGACACCCACGTCCGTCTCTATCCGCGAACAGACCGGAATCGGCAGCCCGGCCGAGCGCAACATCCCTCCCCGCTTTGTCGAGGGCTCTGTCATATTCACGGCGCGGAACGGCCGCGAAGTGCGCGAATTCGTCTATGGCGAGATAGAGGGCGGATACGAATCGCGCGACCTGGCCGCCTTGTCGTCCCATCTGCTTGTCCGTCCGGCATGGCAGGAATACGACAAGGCGGAGCGGATCCTATACATAATAAACGAGGACGGAACCTGCGCGTGCCTGTCGCTCAACAAAGCTTTGGACTTCGAGGCTTGGTTCCAATACGAAACCGACGGGAAATTCGTATCGGCCGCTTTCGCGGGCGGGAAGATGTTCTTTATCGTCGAGCGCGGCGGCGCGTGCCTTTTGGAGCATCTTGACAAGGACGCTACGGCGGATTCATGCGCATGCGCGGACACGGAATCGTTCGCTCTATCCATAGGCGGCCTGGGCCACCTGGAAGGGCGCGAGGT
>JAIRTB010000061.1 GCA_031255155.1 Rickettsiales bacterium | reverse complement strand
GGAGGGGAGTTTTTTCCACGCGGGCAGGCGGCGCGATTTTTCGTTTTGGTAGCCTATGGTCGAAGGGCTGCCCTCCTCGCGCGAGGGGAACGGATCAACGGAAAAACCCCGCAGGCCGTATTTCCAATACTTGAACATCTCGTGATCCAAAGGAAGCCACACGGGAAGAAGCTTTTTTACATATTTCTCAGCCGCCGCCCGGGTCAGGACATAAGCCCCGGTCCGGCTTTGGTGGAACGCGTTTTTCACGAGCCTGTATTTTCCCGCCAGCTTTTGCGCCCGGATTTTGCCGCCGCCGTGCGCACCGTTCAACTTGACCACATCCCAATCGCCTCGTTTCATAAGCGCTTGCACGACCTCAACGAAACCGGCATTAAAACGCATGTCATCTTCGAGAATCAACGCCGCGTGCGCCTTTGTTTCAAGGAACTTTTCCATCGCGAGGACATGGCTTAGGCTGCACGCCACCTCGTTTTTCAATATATGCTTGCCATGCGCGAGGAGGTGTTTTTTCCTATCGACTACGGCCGCCATATCCAGATCGCAAACGGCTCCGTCGACAGCTTTTATCCTTTCGTATCCAAGGCCGATTTCTTTCAACCGCGCCCTCATGCGGGACAAGCGGTCTTTGGCCCGGTCTAGGTTTATCACGAACACGGCCAGGGAGTTATTATTTTTGGCCAGGGTTATATTTTCGACCCGGCGCTTCGGCTTTGTTTTCGACTTCATGCGAATTTTCCGTTTTTCGGGAAGCCGTCCGGCGGCATGGCTCCGAACCCGCCGCGCCGCCCGGTCCACATCGACACGTCCCCGACAGCATGCTTTTTCCCGCCCTTTATGTATGAAAACCCAGATTTCCTTTCGAATACTGCGATATCGGACAAGCCTGTGCCCGGCTCTTTATACCTTTGCAGCGCCACGCCTTTGCTACGCGCCATGATCGGGATTTCCGCCAGCGCGAAGCACAGCATTCGGCGGTTCGTCCCGACCATGCAAACGCAGTCATCCGACGGAGAAAGCGGTATCGCCGCCGCCAGCTGGTCCTTGTCGGCAGGAGCCATGACCGAGCGGCCATTCTTTGCCTTTGACACAAGCCCGGCATCATTCGCCACGAAGCCCATGCCGTTTTTCGAAACCAGCAGGACCTTGCCGCCTTTCGCCGCGAAAACCGACACTATATCGTCGTTCGCGGGCAAGGCGAACAGCACCCTCAGCACATCGCCGAAGCCACGCCCGCTTGGCAGCCGGGACGCCTCGACAGAGTAAAACCGTCCGCTTGCCGCGGCGAAGACTATATTATCCGAGGCATCGGCATGGAAAGCGCACGCAAGCGAATCGCCCTCTTTGAACGCAAAATCCGAATCTTTCGGAAGGTGCGTCTTCATAGCCCTTATCCATCCCAATTTCGATACTATAACCGTCACGGGATCCTTTTGCACGGACGGAACATCGGCCTTTGGAGGGGCGGGCGCCGCGTTTTCATCCATGCGCGTTCGCCTTGCCGACAGATTCTTGTCCTTTGCAAACACCGCGCGGACGGCGGAGATTTCCCCGGCCACTTTCGCAAGCTTGGCCTTGTCGTCGGATAGCATCGCGGCAAGGGATTTTTCTTCGGCCCCGAGCGCCTTGGCCTCAGCCTTGATCGCCATTTCTTCGAGTCGCCGCAGCTGCCTCAGCCGCATATCGAGAATCGATTCCGCCTGGGTTTCGGAAAGGCCGAACCTTTCCATCAGCAGGGGCTTTGGCTCGTCGGCGTCGCGCACTATCCCTATAACCTCGTCAAGATTCATATACGCGACAAGCAGGCCCCGCAATATTTCCAGCCTATGGCGTATGTTCGAAATGCGGAATTTCGCCCGCCTTTCCGCCACTATCACCCGATGGGCGATAAACTCGCCAAGCGCTTGTTTCAGCCCCATGACCCGCGGAACGCATTTCGCGTCCAGGACGTTCATATTCAAAGGGAACCTGACCTGAAACTCTGTATTCGCGAAAAGCTGGGCCATGACGGATTCGGGCGTCGCCGAGCGGGATTTCGGCTCGATCACTATCCGGACATCGCCGGCGCTTTCGTCCCTTATATCCCCCACAAGCGGCAATTTCCCCGCCTCCATAAGCTCGGCTACACGTTCGATCAAGCGCGATTTTTGAACCTGATACGGGATTTCGTCCACCACTATCCTATAATTCGAATAGGGCAGATCCTCTTTGGTCCAGCGCGCCAAGACCGAAAATCCTCCGCGGCCGGTTTCGTAGGCCTCGATTATATTCGAGAGCGGCTCGGCAACCACGCCTCCGGTCGGAAAATCGGGACCTTTCACTATCTCGCACAATCCGGCAGTTCCGACATCCGGCTTTTTTATAAGCAGCAGGGCCGCGTCCAAAAGCTCCAATACATTATGCGGAGGTATGCTTGTCGCCATGCCAACGGCTATGCCGCTTGCCCCGTTCGCCAGCAGGTTCGGGAACGCGCACGGCATTACCACCGGCTCTTTCTCCTCCCCGCTATACGTGTCCATGAAATCCACGGCGTCCTCGTCCAGACCCTCCATCATAGCCACGGCGGCGGGGCTCATCTTGGCCTCGGTATATCTCATCGCGGCGGCGGAATCGCCGTCGAGGCTTCCGAAATTGCCCTGGCCCACGACCAGAGGGTAGCGCACGGAAAAGCTTTGCGCCAGACGGACCATCGCGTCATATATGCTTGCGTCGCCGTGCGGGTGGTATTTGCCCATGACATCGCCCACCACGCGCGCGCTTTTCTTAGTCCCCCCGGCCGGGTTCAGCCGAAGCTGCCTCATCGTGTACAATATGCGCCGATGGACCGGCTTCAACCCGTCCCGGACATCCGGCAGGCTGCGCGAGACTATCGTCGAGAGCGCGTATGACAGGTATCTTTGCGAAAGCGCCTCGGACAGCGGCTGGGTTTTTATATTTTCCGCCATATTATCCTTGTATTTCCCCGGCCGGACAGCTTATAATAACACCTTGGGAATGTAAAGGCTTTAATTTTGAAATGGGACGACCTGGCCCTGCTTGTCGGCATACGCCCTTTCGGCGAAGGCGACGCTTTGGCTCATTTCCTCACTTTTTCCCACGGGCTTGCCTGCGGACTGATCAAAGGCGGGCAATCTCGCAGGATGCGGCCTTTCCTTATGCCCGGAAACTCTTTCGACATCGAATGGAAAGGCCGGCTTGCCGAGCAGCTGGGGTTCTTTTCCGCGGAATGCACTTTGCAGAGGGCGCCGCGAATCATGGCCGCAGGACCGTCGGACAGGGCGGCGGCGATATTGTCCGCGGCCTGCGCCGTGCTTTGCGACGCCTTGCCCCAGATGCAGCCCAACCACCGCGTTTTCGAAAACACTTTGCTTTTGTTCGACGATCCGCGAATCGACAACTATGCCTTGTGGGAGAGAGAGCTGCTTGCCGAGCTGGGCTTTCGAATGGCTTTGGACAAGTGCAACGCCACCGGCTCTTGCGAGGACCTTGTCTATATATCGCCGAAGACCGGGCACGCGATTTCGCGCGGCGCGGGCGAGCCTTACAAACATCTTTTGCTTAAAATGCCCCGCGTTTGGGCAAGCGGATTTTCGGGCGAGGGGGACGACGACGACTGGCGCGAGGCTTTGCGCGTATTAGAATTTTTTCTTGACTCCCGCGTGTATTCCCTGCTTAAAAAAGAAATGCCCTGGGCAAGGCGGGCTATTTGTTCACTTTAAGCAGCCTCTCGGCATTTTGAGTCTTGTTATACTCGTTGATGACATCGTTCAGCTTGGACTTTATCGAAGACAGGCTTTCCATCGCGGATTCCTTGGCCCGGCGCCTTTTATCGCTTAGGAACGCGGCGTAATCCTCGCACGATTTATCCATCGTCGCAGGCGGAGCGTTGCGCCACGCGGCCGCGGAATCTTCGGGAACCCTT
>JAIRTB010000040.1 GCA_031255155.1 Rickettsiales bacterium | reverse complement strand
TCGGACATCGGCGAAACCCGGCCGCCGGGAGCCTTTACCCAAACCCGCCGGACGGGGCGGAAAAGCCATGGGCCGGGAATGTTAATTTTTTTTATTTTACCTATTGCCTCGACCCTTGGAATGTGATATAATGGCGCCAAGGAAGTTAGGGAGAATTTTTATGAAAAGATTGTTTTTACCCGTTTTGTTGACGGCATTGGGCGCAACCAGAGCCGACGCCCACGGGCTTTATTTCGGAATCGGATACGGCGTTTCGGGAAATCCCAAAGCATCCATAACCCGCGGCGCCTGTCCCGCAAGCTATGTCGGATGGAACGGATACATAGCGCCCGACTTTGGCATGGAGGAATACAACGACGCCTGCTATTTCGACCCGGCGCGCGTCGGAAACGATGGATTCGAAGGGGGATTCGACTATATATTCGGCGACATAGACAACGGCAACAGCTGGCCCACCTATATAGGCTCCGACGACTGGGTCTATGAAAACTACGACCCGGCCGAGGGCGCCGTCGCCTGGAACCCCGGCGACACAGAGCGAAACATCCTTAAACCGACCGGAACGAAAAGCTATACCATCGCCGCAGGATGGGACTTTCCCAAAAGCCCTTTCCGCGTAGAGTTCGAAATAGGCAAGACCGAATTCAAATCGAACGAATGGGACCTTGAAATCCAGAACACCAACACGAACGGCGTCAACCGCTATGCCGGAATCCCCTCGATAGGCGGAACGGTAAGCGGAACCTTCGACACGATGATGCTGAACATCCTATTCGAAATACCGGTATCGAAAGACATCGACCCGTATATCGGCCTTGGCGTAGGGCGCGGAAAACTCGACCTCGGCCCAAGCGGGGGCAGCAGCTCTCTGGACATACAGCAATACATCCTCGGCGTCGAATACAGGTTTCCCGAGACCCCGTATATCGTAGGCATAGAATACCGCACAATGAAAATCCCCACCATCGCGGAAAAGGACAACTCGAAATTTCCTTTCTACGGCCTTGTCGGGGAGGATGTGGATTCCACCGGCGTGGGCGGGTTCTTTCCCACCATAGACGGCGCGGCTTTTTTGGATTACAGCCATTCCCAGATAATGCTTAAATTCCGCTATGATTTCATAAGCAACGATTTCTAGCGTATTCAAGATTTTCGGGAATGCCGGACAAGTTCGGCAAAGTAAAGAGTGCCAATGTCGAAAAAATCCGCTTTCGGGCGGGTTTTTTCATACGCCCGCGGGGGGGGGGATATTCCGCCGGCGCCGGGCGGAGGGCGATTTTGCCCGGCGCGATAAACCTTGACACGCCGGGGGCGGGCGTGGCATACTTCGCTTTCGCAAATCACAGGACGAAAAATGCAAATAATCGACCGCCTCGCCCCTTCGCCCACCGGATTCATGCATATCGGAACGGCGAAGCTGGCCCTTTACAACTGGCTGTTCGCGCGGCAGAACAACGGAAAGTTCGCCCTGCGCATAGAGGACACCGACCGCACGCAGGGGCGATACTTTCCCGAAGCCGCGCAAGCCATATACGACGAGCTGAACTGGCTGGGCCTTGCCTGGGACGAGCTTGTCCCCTCGCAATTCGCCCGCATGTCCAGGCACGCCGAAATCGCAAGGGAGCTGCTGGCCCGAGGCGCGGCCTACGAATGCTTTATGGGCCCCGAGGAGACGGAAAAGCTGCGCCAAGAAGCGCGGCGGACCGGCCTGCCTTTGCGCAGCCCCTACCGCGACCCCGGGCATCCCAGGCCGGAGGGGGTCAAGCCCGCCATACGCCTTAAAATGCCGCTCGACGGCTCGACCGTTTTCGACGACATCATCCAGGGCAGGATATCCATCGCGAACGAGACCCTCGAAGACCCGGTGATCCTTCGCGGCGACGGCACGCCGACATACAACCTTTCGGCCGCCGCCGACGACCACGACATGGGCGTTTCCCATGTAATACGCGGCGCGGACCACATCAACAACACCCCAAAGCAGATCCGCATCTATCTTGCCATGGGCTGGGATATCCCCGCTTTCGCGCACGCGCCCCTTATCCTTGGCATGGACGGGTCCAAAATGTCCAAGAGGCACGGCGGAACCACCACGGCCGAATACCGCGCCGCGGGATACCTGCCCGAAGCCCTGCTGAACTTCCTCATCCGCCTTGGCTGGTCCCACGGAAACGACGAAATTTTCTCGACCGGCGACATGCTTGCCATGTGGAGGCTGGAAGACTCGCTGAAAGCCTCGTCGAAATTCGACCCGAAAAAGCTATTGGAGCTGAACGCCATACACATACGCCGCGCGGACGATTCCCGCCTGGCCGAGCTGCTTTCGCCTTTCATGGGCGACATATCCCCCGGGGATGCGGAGCGGCTGCGGCGCGGCATACCCCTTATGAAAGAAAGGGTCAAGACCCTTGTCGAAATGCGGGACATGGGGCAGGTATTCCTTGTCGACGGGCGGAAAGAGCGCCCTATCGACGACAAGGCGGCAGCGGCGCTTGCCAACCTGAAACCCGACGGCATCGAAAGCATAGATTGGAACGCGGCCGCGATAAACGAATGGATCAAAGCCCGGGCGGCGGACCTTGGCCTTAAAACCGGGCAATTCGCCGCAGCCGCGCGCGCGGCCATAGCCCGCTCTTTAATATCGCCGCCACTTGCCGAGACAATGGAAATCATAGGCAGGGAAGAATCTATGAAGCGGATATCACTTTGCCTTGGGGGCGCGCCCTTGTGAAAAACTCGCATGAAAAATATTTATCCGGACATATCCGCTTGAACGACGCGCTTGAAACCATACCCATGAACGACGCGCACGGACATATCCGCTTGAAACCATCCCCATGAAGATAGCCGCGCGCATAATCCCAAATTCGCGAAGCGAGGGCATAGAGGCTTTGCCGGACGGCTCGATCCGCGTCCGCGTGCGCGCTCCGGCCATCGAAAACAGGGCGAACGAAGCCTTGCTCAGGCTTGTCTCTAAACATTACGGCGCCGCGAAGTCCTCGGTCCGAATCGCCCGGGGCGCCGCATCGCGGAACAAGATAATCGAAATAGACTCTTGAAACCAGCGCGCCTTGGGCCTATAATGCAACGATGACGAAAACCCCTTCCAACAACGCGGCCTTGACGAAAGCCATTTCCAAATCGGTCAACTTCCGCACGCCACGCCTGCCCGCCTCCATAGCGGACGGCGGCATAGGCCAATACATAGCCATGGTCAAAGGCCTGCCCCGCCTATCCGCCCAAGAAGAGGCCGCCCTTGCCCGCAAAGTCCAGGCCGACCACGACCTGGCCGCGGCGGAAAAGCTTATCAAAGCGAACCTTTACCTTGTCGTGGCCGCCGCGTTCGAATACAAGGGATACGGCATGCCCATGGCCGACATAATCAGCGAGGGCAACATCGGCCTTATGAAAGCGGTCAAGAAATACGACCCGGACAAAGGGTTCCGCCTGTCGACCTACGCCCTATGGTGGATACGCGCCACAATCAACGAATTCATACTCGGATCTTGGAGCCTGGTCAAGCTTGGCACCCAGGCGGCGCAGAAAAAGCTTTTCTTCGGGTTGAAGCGCATCAAGGCCAAGCTTGGCGTCTATCACGACGGGGACATGGCCCCAGCCGAGGTCCGCCAGGTGGCCGCGGACCTTGATGTTCCCGAGGAGGATGTAATCGACATGAACCGCCGCATGGCGCGCGACATATCCCTGAACAAGCCCGCGCCGGGGGACGGCGGCGACGGCTTGGACGCGGCGGACCGGCTTGCCAGCGCGGCCCCGTCACCAGCGGCCTTGGCCGAGGAGCGCAACTTCAACTATTACCGCATGAAAATGCTTTTGGACGCGATCGAACGGCTTGCCCCGCGAGAGCAGGAGGTCGTCAAGCGCCGCCGCCTTAAAGACGAGCCGGACACCCTGGACGCCATCGCCATAGACCTTGGCGTGTCGAAAGAGCGCGTGCGCCAGATCGAATCGGGGGCGCTTGAAAAGCTACGCGGCCTGCTGGCCAAGCGCAGGGACGAAATCGAGGGATGAAAACCGACGCATGAAAACCGAGGGAACGGACGAAAGGAAAGAAAATGAAAGCCTACGCAACCCACGCAACCTATGAAACCGACGAATACGGAAACAAGTTCGCAATCCACGACGGGAAAAGGCTGGCCGTCATAAACCTTGATTCCAAGGAATACCGCCTTGGCAACCACGACGCGGCGGTGGCTTTCGGGCGGGCCATCAAAGCCGGGGCCAAGGCCTATCGCAGGCCCGAAAAGAAAGAACTTTTCGCCAAAAACCGGAACTATGCGGCGGGATACGACCACAGGATCATAGAGCTTGAAACGGCCTTTTTCACGAAAAACCCGACGACGGGGCGGTTCGCTCAGACGACCAGCCAAGCGGCGGCGCGGCCCGAAAGCCATAAAAAAAGCAAGGCATACAAGCTTGGGCACAGGCTTGGGTATCATGCCGAAACCAAGGCCCTGAGCCAAGAGCCATACAAGCCCGCGAGGATAAACGAAAACGCCCTGCCCTATATAAAAACACTGTTGTCGGCGGAGGCGTTCGCAAAAATCACGCCGGAGATGCTTGTCGACGACGAATTTATCAACGGATGGATAGACGGAAGGACCGAGCGCCACCACAAATGGGAAAACAACAACCGGCTCCGGCAAGGAAAGACGCGTTCGAGCCTTGGCGCCAGGATAGGCCCGCGCGGATACGGCGACGAGCGAAAGGTCATGACTGTCAAGCTTGGCGGCCCCTATGATGACGAGCGAAAGGCCATGACTGTCAAGCTGGGCAAGACGCCACAAGGCCGTTGAGGCAGATTTTTCCGGGATTGTTGAGTCCGATTCTTTTCGAGGCCGAGCCGAAGCAACCGAGGCCGATTTTTCCTGGGTCGAAGCGACCGAGTCCGATTTTTTCCGAGGTCGAGCCGAAGCAACTGCGGCCGATTTTTCCGGGGTCGAAGCGACCGAGTCCGATTTTTTCCGAGGTCGAGCCGAAGCAACTGAGGCCGATTTTTCCGGAGCCACGCCGAAGCAACTGAGGCCGATTCTTTCCGAGGCCACGCCGAAGCAACTGCGGCCGATTCCTTTACGCGATAACGGCGGGTTATTTTCTATCGGCGGGCGGGGACGAAAAGCTTGCGCCGCATTATATCCGGCAATGGATATTTCGGCCACAGACGGATAGGCGGCTATGCCGGAGCCTCAAAAGATAGAAAGAATGCAAAGGCGGCGGGGCTGTTACGCGCCCGGCCCAGCGTCCGGCCTATTGATACACAAGCGTTATGGTATTGGCCGAACCGGCGCTGCACGAGCCCGACTCGTCGCCATTGACTATGGCCTTGCCCTCGTTATCCTCGCCGGTAAGCTTGCGCGCGTCCATCCATGTCATCGTCCTGAACGATGTGCAATCGGCCTGGCTTATATTATCGGCGGTTATCTTGAAAAACGGACTGCGGCCGTTGGTTTCGGTGCCGGCAAGCTCGACCGTATACGCTCCGCCGAACGGATTGGGCAGGGGGGTCGGCAGCGACGGGTCTATGCCTTTGACCCCTATCACATTCGCCTGAATCTCGTCGTCATACAAATTCTGGCCGGCATACAGCGTGCGGACCTCTTGGGCAAGGGATACTATATCCTCGACCATCTTGTTGCGGTTGATGCGCCCCACCGCCTGGGAATACCCGCTTATGCCCATGACCGTTATCACGCCCATTATGGCCAACACGCCCAACATTTCCACTATCGAGCGGCCGCTGTCCTGCCTATACCTCATAACATTCTCCCCTTGACTAACGCCCTACGGCATTTATTATATCATTATATCATTATATCATCGCAAAGGGATATATTCAAGTGAAAAAAACAGGCGCCGAAGTCATTGCGGAATTTCAGCGGAGCGCCCCGGACACGCCCGGCGTTTACCGCATGTTCGCCGCCGACGGAAGCCTTTTATATGTGGGAAAGGCGAAAAACCTTGCCGCACGAATCAAAAACTATACCGAAATCTACGCCCTGTCCGACCGAATCGCGAAAATGGCCGGCGAAACCGCCCGCATGGAGATCTTGGCCACACCGACCGAGAACGAGGCCCTTTTGCTTGAACAAGACCTTATCAAGCGATTGAAGCCAAAATACAACATCCTTATGCGGGACGACAAAAGCTATCCTTTCATGGCCATATCCAAGGACGAATGGCCACGCCTTTACAAATTCCGCGGAACAAAAAACACCAAGGCCCATTTCTTCGGCCCTTTCCCCTCGGGCCTTGCCCTGAACGAAGCGATGCGCGCCATGGAGTCGGCTTTCAGGATACGGACCTGCTCAAACGCATATTTCGCCAACCGCAGCAGGCCCTGCCTTTTATGGCAGATCAAAAAGTGCAGCGCGCCTTGCTCCGGGCGAATCGGCCGCGACGACTATGCGGCGGCGGTCGCATCGGCCATAGCCTTCCTGAAAGGCAAGGAAAGGGGCCTTTTGGACGAGCTGGGCCGCCTTATGCAAAAATCCGCCGGCGAGAGGGACTTTGAATCCGCCATATTCTATCGCGACCAGATCGCCCACCTGAACCAGATGCTGAAACGCAGCTCCCTTGCCAATGTGGGCAAGAACACCGACATAATCGCCCTGGTCCGCGCGGGCGACGAGGCCGCGGTCGAAGTCTTGTTCTCGCGCAATTTCAT
>JAIRTB010000019.1 GCA_031255155.1 Rickettsiales bacterium | reverse complement strand
GCGAGCTTTCCGCGGCGGCGGCGACTATGATCGAATGGCCTAGGGCGCCCGCGTCCGCAAGGCTCGCGCGGACTTTCGCGACGGAATCGGTCCGGCCGCCGATGGCGCAATAGATGCAGATGACGCCGGTCTTTTTCTGGGCGATTATGGCGTCCACGGCAATGGATGTCTTGCCGGTCTGCCTGTCGCCGAGGATAAGCTCGCGCTGGCCGCGGCCGATGGGGATTGCGGAATCTATGGCCTTTATTCCGGTGGCCAAAGGGGTGTCCACGCCCTTGCGCTCCATTATCCCGTGCGCGGGACGCTCTATGTTGTATCTTGTCGCGGAGCGTATGGCCCGGCCGCCGTCGATGGGCGCGCCCAAAGGGTCCACCGCCCGGCCCAGCAGGGCGCTTCCGACCGGGACCGAGGCTATTCTGCCCGTTCTTTCGGCCTTGTCCCCCGCCGCTATGGGGGCGTCGTCGAGCATGACGGCAAGGACCCTGTCCGGCAAAAGGGAAAAGGCCACGCCCGTCCGCCCGTTGACAAGGACCAGCTCGTCCTCTTGGACAAAGGAAAGGCCGCTTATCGCCGCGACGCACCCCTGGACCGACAGCACCGATCCGACCTCTTTGGCCGCGATGCGCGCCCTTGCCGTCTTTTTGGCCGGGCGCCCGGTTCCGGCCCGTTTTTCAAGTTTTGCGAAAGCCATTTTATCTCATCCTGTCCGTTTTTTTGAGCGTTTGCCTCGACTCGTTCATATATCCGCGCATTTGTTTCATCCTGTCCGTTTTTTTGCGAATTTACTTCAACTTGTTTATTTCCCCGCGAAGCCGCTCTATATAGTTGTCCAAGCCGAAGACAAGCTCCAAGTCGCCGCATTCGAGGGCGATTCCGCAAAGCATGGACTTGTCGGGCTTGAACAGGACGCGCGCCGAGCGTATTTTCAATGCCGCCGCTATGGATTTTTTAAGCAGGGCCCGCCGCTTCGTCCGCATGGGAAAAGGCGCCCTGACCGTGACAAGCTTGTTCAAAGAATAAAAGCGGCGCAGCTGGTCCAGCCCCTCCGCCTTGCGCGAGGAGAGCAGCTCCGCGAACCGCGCGGCCACCGCCTCTTCAAGCGAGGCCCCGTATAGGGCGTCCGCCGCCCGCGCCGTCGCGTCAAGCACGGCCCCGGCCGCTCCGTCGGCAAGCTTTCGCAAGGCCGCGGCTTTCTCCGCCTCCATCTCCGCGTCGAATTTGGCCCAGCGGGCGGCCAAGGCCTCGTTAAATTCGCGTATCTTGGTCTCGCGCGCAAGGGCAAGCTCCGCCTCGCCAAGCTCCAAGGCCCGCTCGCTCCGCCTCTTGAAAGCGGCTTGCTTTTTGGCAAGGTCGTCGCGGATGTTCAAAGCCTCTTCGCGGGCCTTTCCCGCGGCCTCCTCTTCGCGGGCAAGCCTGTCGCGCCTCTCGTCCATAGAGCGCATCACGGGCAGGAATACCCACCTCCTCAAAATCCAAAAGGACAAAAGGAAGTTGATTGTCTGCAATATCGCCGTTGCCGCGTCCGCGCTCATGCCGGTTCGTCCTAGTTCGCGTTCGCCACGGCGAAGTTCCAAAACGGGTTGGCGAATATGACTATCATAGAGATCAGCAGGGCGTATATGCAGCAGGATTCAAGCATCGCCACAGATACGAACATGGTGTTTCTGATGGCTCCGGCCTCGTCCGGCTGCTGCGTCATGGAGACGATGGCCTGGCGTATGGCGTTGCCCTCGGCGATGGAGGGGAACACGCACCCCAGGGTTATCGTGGCGCCCGCCGTTATGATAGAGGCGACCGCGATGGATGTCATGTTGGGATCTAGCATTTTACTTCTCCTTGTTGCTGGTTGATTGACGATCCGATATAGACCAGGGTTAAAATCATGAAGATGAAAGGCTGCAATGTCCCCGCGATCAGCCCGTATATGCCCAGCAGCGCGGGAAAGAACAAAGGCGCCAGGGAAAAGGCCATGGCGCCGAGGAAGGCCCCGCTCATCACATTGCCGTAAAGGCGTATGCAGAGCGAGAACCCCCGCGACGCCGCGCCTATGGCGTTCAGGGGGAGCATGGCGAAGAACGGCTCGAACAGCCCTTTGAAATAGGCCGTTCCGCGGGCCTTTATGCCGAAATACGCCGTCGCCGCCATAGAGCACGAGGCAAGGGCCAGCGTCGTGGACAGCGACGCGGTCGGCGGCATGAACCCCGGGACAAGCGAGCTCCAATTGCACGCCAGTATGAAAACGAACAAAGAGCCCGCGAAAGAGGCGATGTCCCGGTCGCGGCGTCCGGTTATGGATTCGCATTGCTCGGCCGCGAATTCTACGGCCGCCGACACAAGAGCGCTCCCGCGCCAGAAGATCAGCGCGGCTATTGCGCACGCCATCACGCCCCAGGTGCCGACTACGGACAGGGTGAACGGCGCGCCGAAAGCGTCGAATACTACGATCTCATCGGGACTTAAACGCATAGTGCCTCCCGATCGGAATGCCGCCCGCGAGGGCCAGGAAAAGCCACGCCTGGCCCGGCCTGCCGCTTATCCGCGCGCATATAAGGGCCAGCCCCGCGCCCGCCAGGCCAAGGCGCAGGAACAGCCTGCCCGCGAACGCCCCGGCGTTTCCGGACCCAAGGGCGCGCTCGGCCGAAGCCCGCGCGGCAAGGAAATACGAAAACCCGAATACCGCACCCGCCGCCGCCGAAGCCGCCAAGGATAGGACAAAGGACATCATTTTTTCAACTCCCCGCGGACGAAATGCCACGCGTTGAAAACTCCGGCGATCGCGCCCGCTATTATGAAAGGCAAAGGCCGTTCCGCGCGCACGCCTATGTATGTGCACGCGGCGACCGGGACGGCCACGCCGAACCCGACCGCGCCGAAGAAGGAAAGAAAGCGCCACCCGCCGCGTTCCGCGGGCTTCAAGGAATCGCGCCGCATGCTCCGCGCGATCTTGCCGTCCAAAGTCTTCCCAAGGTCAGGCATTCTTCATCTCCGCGAAAAAGTTGGCCACCCCCGCTTCCAGCCCGGCAAGGGCCGAGCGCAGCTTTCTGTCCTCGTCGCCCAAAGCCTTGAATTCCTCGGCCACCTTTTTGCGCAGGTCGGCAAGGGAATCCCCCGCGACGGCCTGCCTTGCCGATACGCGAACGACGGGCCCCGTCTTGACCAGGACGCCCTCGTCCACCGCGAAAAAGCTCTCTTTCCCTCCGGCCGCGAAAGATAATACCGAGGCGGGCAGGACCGCGCAATAGTCGGCGTGCCGGGGCAGTATGGCGAACCTGCCCCCGGGGCCTTCGGCGCGAACCTCGCCGACCCCGCCGAAACGCATCAGGGCAAGGGGCGTGATGATGTCAAGGTCCATTCTTTACCTCGCTTATGTCGCCGATCATGTGGAAAGCCATGGGCGGGACGTCAAGGAATTCCCCGGCAAGGATGCGCTCGCACCCGTCAAGGGTCTGCCCCGCGGCCACCCTGCGCCCGTGGGTGCCGGTGAATTGCTGGGTCGTGGTGAAAGGCTGGGTAAGGAAGCGTTCCAGCTGCCGCGCCTTTATGACCGTATCCTGGTCCGCGTCGGAAAGCTCGTCATAGCCGAGCATGGCGATTATGTCTTTGAGGTCCTCGTATTGGGCTATGGTGGCCTTGACGGCGCGGGCTATGTCATAGTGCCTCTTGCCCACGAAAGCCTCCGCAAGCATCTTCGATCCCGAGGCAAGGGGGTCCAGGGCGGGGTATAGCCCCTGGGAGGCCTGTTTTCGGGAAAGCACTATGGTCGAGGACAAATGCTGGAAAGTCTCGGCCGCGCTTGGGTCGGTAAGGTCGTCCGCGGGAACGTATACGGCCTGGATCGAGGTTATGGCGGCGGTCTTGGTCGAGGATATCCGCTCCTCTATGGCGGCGATGTCCTGCGCAAGAGAGGATTGGTATCCCACCTTGGACGGCACGCGGCCCATAAGGCCGGCGACCTCGCTTCCCGCCTGGACATAGCGGAATATGTTGTCTATCATCAAAAGGACATCGGTCTTGGTCTCGTCGCGGAAATATTCGGCAAGGGCGAGGGAGGCCTGGGCGGCGCGGAACCTTACGCCCGAGGGCTCGTTCATCTGGCCGAAGACAAGGGCGGTGTTGCCAAGGACGCCCGCGCGCTCCATGTCGCGGTAAAGGTCCTCGCCCTCGCGCGAGCGCTCTCCCACGCCGCAGAATATGGACACGCCGTTGTAATGGCCGAACATGTTGTTTATCATCTCGGTGATAAGGACGGTCTTTCCCGCGCCCGCGCCGCCGAACAGGCCGGCCTTGCCGCCGCGCTCCAAAGGGGTCAAAAGGTCGATGGCTTTCACGCCGGTCCAGAATATCCGGGTCTCGGT
>JAIRTB010000018.1 GCA_031255155.1 Rickettsiales bacterium | reverse complement strand
CGCCCGCAGCGCCGGCTGGGGCTCGGAAGCCGACGCCGAGATGAACGGCGTAGTCCGCGATGTCTGGACACGCCGCGACGGAGCCGCCATGCGCGACATGCTGCGCAACAACCGCTCGGCAAGGGGCGAGGCGGGCGATTCCGTGCGCAGCAACCCTTTCCAGCGCAGGCTGAACGACGACGGCACCGTCGCCTCGCGCCGCGGAGGGCGCCTTGACGATGTTCAAACCGACTGTTCCCGCGGGGAAGTCTTGATAAACACCGGGGCCGAGCAGGTCTGCGGCAGGTGCGATTCGCACGCGCAATACAATCCGGCCTCGATGCAATGCGTATGCCGGGCCGGGTGGACGGGCGACGGAATGTCGTGCACCGCCACGGTAGACCCCGGATCGTGCGGACAATACGCTCAATACGATGTGGAAAAAGGCGCGTGCGCGTGCCGCCCGGGCTATGGCGGCGACGGAATAACATGCCGCGCATGCCACGAAAGCGCCTCGGTCGACGCAAGCGGAGCCTGCGCATGCCGCCCCGGCTATTTCGGCGACGGATTCTCCTGCGAAAGCAACTGCCGCCCGGGATTCATCGCGAACAACTCCGCTTTCACCTGCGAGCCGGCCTGCCCCGCGGGATACCGCGTCCAGCTTGGCTCGAACTAAGCGTCCGCGCCTTGCGCGCGATATTGGCTTGACTTGTCCCCGCGCGCCAAGTATTTTTGAGCAAAGGAGATAGAATTGAGGCATTTACCTCTGATCATGGCTTTGATCTCGTCCGCGGCATTCGGCGCCGAAATTCCCCTCTCGTCAAGCAACGGGGGCAAGTTCGTCGAATCGGTCGAGAAATACATAAACTCGTTGAAGCACATAAGCGGGCGGTTCGAGCAGAGGTCGAGCAACGGCGCAAAGGACGAGGGCGTGTTCTATATAAGCAAGCCCGGCCGCATGCGGCTTGAATACAAAAGCCCGATCCTGCTGGTCGCCGACGGGACCAGCCTGGTTTACCAGGACAAAAGCCTTGACCAGATAAGCTATGTGCCACTGGACGCGAATCCCGCGGCCGTGGTCCTGAGCGGATCCTTGTCGCTATCCGACCCGAAAAGCCAAATAGCGCCAAAGGAAATCCGGGACTTGGGCGAAACGACGGAACTCGACCTTTCAAGCCCGCATGAAAAACAAAGCGGCAGCATAACCCTGTTGTTCGCGAATCGCCCGCTATCCCTTGCCGGATGGAGGGTCAAGGACGCCCATAACATCACCACCGAGGTAAGGCTTTCGGAAATAAAGCCCGCCGCGGACGGCTTCCCCGCCTCGCTATTCAAGATAACAAGGGCAAGCCGGGGCATAAATGACAAGCGTCCGCAAAGCAAATATTACTAGCCTGGCGAACGCCGATATCGCAAGTTTGGCCAATACCGGCTTGCCCTCGACAGAGGCGACCGCCGGCCTGGCGAACGCGGACACCACCAATTTATCCAAGACAAAAGCGGACATCACCAGCCTGGCCCGGACGCGCGCCCTTGCGCGGGAGCTTGCGCAAAAGATCGCTCCGGCAAGGCCGCTTCTTTTATTCGGCGGCCTGGGCGCGGGCAAGACCGAGCTTGCTCGCGAGGCGATCCGGCTGTTGACGGGAGAGAAAAACGCCCCTAGCCCCACTTTCAATATATTGCAGACCTATGGCGGCGGAGAGGTGTTCCACTATGACCTTTATCGCCTGAAATCCGCGCGCGAGCTGGACGAGCTGGACTTCGACGCCGCGCTTTTCGAAAAAAAAACGATAATCGAATGGCCCGAAATCGCCGAGGATTATATAGATTCGCGCGTGCGGGCGATAAAGGTGAAAATGGCTTTGGACGCGGACACGAACAAAAGGAGCGCCGAAATATGGAACTGCTAGACATCTATGACGAAAGCGAAAACTTGATCGGAACGGCCGATCGCGCCGTCGCCCACCGTTTCGGCCTATGGCACAAGACCGTACACTGCTGGCTGCTGCTGCCCGACGGCCGCGTGGTATTCCAAAAGCGCGGGCGCAGGAAAAAGGACAATCCCAGCAAGCTATACACAAGCGCCAGCGGACATGTCGCCGCCGGGGAACCGGTCGAAAAAGCCCTTGCGCGCGAAGTATCGGAAGAGCTTGGCGCGTCGCCGAAAAACCCCCGCCTGATATGGAAAACATTATACAAGGGCGACTTTGCCCGCGACGACGGCAGCTTGTTCCACGACCGGGCGATAGTCCATATATTCTCGGCGGCGGCGGACCGCCCTTTGGACATGTTCCGATTCGACGACGGCGAGGCAGACGCCGTCGCGGCCATTGACCCGGGGGATTTCGCAAGGCTTGCCCAAGGCTTGACGGACGCGATTGCCGCCCAAGCGTGGGACGGCGGAAGCCTGAACGAAATATCCGTCGGGCGGGACGACTTTCTGCTATTGCCGGGCGACACTTTGCAAGGCAAATACCAATTAGTGTTCGACAGAATATTCCGATAAACATATTGACAAGGGCGGGCGCGGCGGCTATGATCCGCCACCTTATGAAAAAAACGCATGTTCTTTGGCTTGTCGACTGGTACGGGGTTATACAGCCCGAATGCAACAAGGCTCTTGTCGAATGGGCGGTGTGCAAGCGTCCCGGCTCGCAGGAGAGCAATATTCCCGCGCACCTTATATTCCAAGCCCTACTTGCCCATAGATTCGGCAAGCCTTGGCCGCGGAGAGCTCTTGAAGGAATGAAGCCCTGGTTCGACATGGGCGGGCATCTTTTGAACGGAGAGTTCCTTGACGGCGCGGACGCGGCGCTGCGCCGGATGGCCGAAATGTATCCGAAAAGCGTGCGCATACTCTCGCAGAGCAAATACGACGAGCGGTCCGACCTGGCATTCAAAAAACATGTCGGGCGCGTGGTTCCACCCGGCCTTCTCGACAGCATAGACCAGGCCCCGATATCGGGGGACAAGTTCGAACGATTCATGCAGGCCAAAGCCGCTTTCAACGGCCAGATAATCGTCGTGGACAACAGCCCGAAGAATATAAAGGCCGCGCATCGGGCCGGACTTGACGCGTGGATCATCGGCGACAGGAAATGCCCGGCGGACAAGCGTTTTCAAAGCTTCGCGCGCATGGTCGACTATCTGCAACACATTTCCAACCATGTCGCCTCCGCCGTCAGACTATGCAGAAATTAGGATTCGCCGGAAGTGGTGCGCCCAAAGAGAGTCGAACTCCTAACCTTCTGATCCGTAGTCAGATGCTCTATCCAATTGAGCTATGGGCGCACGCCGATACATTATATAAGGCTTTTCCCCAAATTCAAGCGAAAAATAGCGCGGCAACAGGCGGCCGCGCCGCCTTGCCTTTTATTTCTCGCCGATTTGGAAGCGGACGAATTTCACTATCTTTGCGTCGGGCGAGATGGCTTTCACCACATCCTTTATCTTTTTCGACGGGTCGATGAAGAAAGCCTGTTCGTTCAAGGCGGCCTCGGCATAGAACTTTTGTATCGCTCCGGCGACCATTTTTTCCACTATCTCGGCGGGCTTGCCGCTTGCGGCGGCCTTTTCCCGGGCGATAGCCTTTTCGCGTTCAAGCGTTTCGTCCGCGATATCCCCGGGGTTCAGGGCCAATGGAGAGCTTGCCGCTATATGCATGGCGACCTGGTCCCCTATCTCGGCTATCTTGTCCTTGGCGCCGGACGATTCTATGCCGACCAAGACGCCGATAAGGCCTATACCGGAAGCCAGCTTGTTATGCACATAGGACACGACGGCGCCTTTTTCGGGATCGACCTCGACCTTGTCCATGCGCCGGACGCCAAGCTTTTCGCCGATGGTGGCGATTTGATTCGCAAGCTCGGCCCGCATGTCGTCGTCGAGGGTTTTGGCGAAGTCGGCCCCGACGGCGAACGCCTTTTCCGCAACGCGGTTCACGAAAGCGTGGAATTTTTCGTTGCGTGCCACGAAGTCGGTCTCGCGGTTGACCTCGACCGCCACGCCGCGGCCGCCGAGGACTTTGACGACGACGGCGCCGGCGTTCGCCTCGCGGCCGCTTTTCTTGGCCGCCTTGGCAAGCCCTTTGGCCCGGAGGACATCAATTGCCTTTTCCATGTCTCCGCCCGCCTCTTCAAGCGCGTTTTTCGCATCCATCATGCCCGCGCCGGTGCGGTCGCGCAACGCTTTGCACATACGGGCGTCTATTTGAGTCATTTATGCCTCCTTTGGTTTCATTGAATGCCGTGCGGCCGGCTTGCCGAAAGCCTCTTTCGCCAAAAACCCACGCCTATTCTTTTTCGGGCTCTTTGGCATTCGCTTTGGGAGCAAGAGCCTCTCCTATGTCGGCGCCGCTTTTTTTCAGCTGCTCCTCCAAGCCGTCAAGCACCGCCTTTACCGCCAAGTCGCAATACACGCGTATGGATTTTATGGCGTCGTCGTTGCCGGGAACGGGATAGGCCACGCCCGTGGGGTCGGCGTTGGTATCGCATATCCCGACCACGGGAATGCCCAGGACCTTCGCCTCCTCGACGGCAAGATTCTCCCTGCTTACATCAAGGACGAGGATAATGTCCGGCTTGCCGTTCATATCAAGCACGCCGCCAAGGACATCGGAAAGCTTGCCTATCTCCTTTTCCATGCGGCCGATTTCTTTTTTCGTCAAGCCAAGCTCGTCCTGACGCTCGGCATCGGCTTTGAGGCGTTTGAGCTTGCGAATCGAGTTCACCACGGTCTTCCAATTGGTAAGCAGGCCGCCAAGCCACCTTTTGTTCACATAAAACTGGCCGCAGAGATCGGCCGCGTCCTTTACTATATCCCTGGCCTGGGGCTTGGTGCCGACGAACAGGACCTTGCCCCCGTCCGCGACGGCGTTCCTTATCGCGACAAGGCCCGCGTGGAGCAGGGGGACCGTCTGCTGCAAATCTATTATATGCACCTTGTCCCGGGCGCCATAGACATATTGGGCCATTTTCGGATTCCACCGGCGGGTATGGTGCCCGAAATGGACGCCCGCCTCGATAAGCTCTTTCATAGTGAATTTCGGGAAAGCCATTGTTTTTCCTTTCGTTTTCTTTGTTATGCCTCCGCCCGCTTGCGGACTATGCCGACAAATAAGGATGCGGGCGTGCGAATTTCCCCGTCCGGGGATGGGCCGATTATGCACATGCTCGCCGCTTTGTCAAGCAAAAAGCGGGCGCGCGTTTTTACCGCCGCAATTTTCGCTTGCAATTTTCGCGGCGCAAGGATACGATAAGTTTGTTGAATCTAGCGACGGATATGGAACGAATGGCTGAATTCGGTTTTATTTCTTGGCTTTTCGAAGCGTTTGCGCGGGCTTGCCGCCCGCTGGGCATTTTCTGCCCTTGCGTTTCCGCCGCATTTGACCGCGAACCCGCGCAACGGACGAATCCCCGGTGGACGAATCCTTGCACAAACAACTATTTGGAGTTATTAAATGGCAAAAAAGATACTTATAGATGCGACCCACAACGAAGAAACCCGCGCCGCTGTAATTGAAAACGGCATACTTCAAGACTTTGAAATCGAGACCATAACCAAAAAAGAGGTGAAGGGCAATGTATACCTTGCAAAGGTGATACGCGTCGAGCCCTCGCTTCAAGCGGCTTTCCTCGACTATGGCGGAAACAGGCACGGATTTTTACCCTTCGGCGAGATCCATCCCGACTATTTCCAGATTCCCATCGAGGACAAAAAGGCCCTGCTGGCCCAATCCGGCGACGACGACGAGGACGACGACGGCCCCTCCTCGGCGGCCGACGACGAGGATTTCCGCCGCGGCGACCTGCCCCACAAATACAAGATCCAGGAAGTTATCAAGTCCGGCCAGGTCATGCTGGTCCAGGTCGAAAAAGAAGAGCGCGGGAACAAAGGCGCCGCTATAACCACCTATATATCCCTTGCCGGATCGTATTGCGTCCTTATGCCCAACAGCAACAAGCGCGTCAAGTTCGGCGTGTCGCGCAAGCTTGCCTTCAACGAAGAGCGCAAGGAGCTTAAAAACAACCTCAAACGCCTGCCCATCCCGGACGGAATGACGATAATCGCCCGCACCGCCGCCGCGTCCAAGACATATTCCGAGCTTATGAACGACTATGACTATATGGTCGGCATGTGGAACGAAATACGCAAAAAAACCCTGGCCGCGACGGCCCCCGCCCTTGTGCACGACGACGGCAACCTTGTCCAGCGCGCAATCCGCGACATGTTCAAGCCCGACACCGACGAGATTCTTATCGAAGGGGAGGCGGCCTATACCCAGGCGGTCGACTTCGCCAAGCTTATCCGCTTCGCCGAGCCCAAGCGAATCGTCCAATACAAGCATCCCGCCCCTTTGTTCGTGGCATACAAGGTCGAATCCCAGCTTGAAGAAGTCCAAAGCCCAAGCGTGCGCCTGCCCTCGGGCGGATATCTGGTCATCAATCCGGCCGAAGCCCTTACCGCCATCGATGTCAACAGCGGCCGCGCCACCAAAGAGCACGACATCGCGGAAACCGCCCTTAAAACCAACATCGAAGCCGCGGTCGAGATAGCGCGCCAGCTTAGGCTGCGCGACATGGGCGGCCTTATCGTCATAGACTTTATCGACATGGCCGAGGCCAAGCACGACATTCAGGTCGAAAACAAGATGCGCGAGGTATTAAAGCACGACCGCGCGAAAGTGCAGATAGCCAAGCTTTCGCAATTCGGCCTTATGGAGGTGTCGCGCCAGCGTCTGCGCCCCTCGTTCCTGGAAGTTTCGCACAAGGTCTGCCCACACTGCCTCGGCATGGGCTATGTGCCTTCGGTCCAGACGGCCTCGCTGAACCTGCTGCGCCACATAGAGGAGGAGCTGTTGAAAAAGCACAGCGACCGGATCTATGCCGCCGCGCCCGCCGATGTCGCGCTGTATACCTTGAACCAAAAGCGCGGGGACATACTTGACATAGAAGAGCGATACAACACCAGCGTGGTCGTCAACGGCGACGACGGAATCCTTAACGAAAAGGGATATGTCATAGAGCGCATGGGCCTTGACGCCCGCGCCGCCGGATACCTGCGCGAAAAAGACGCGGCGGGGTCACGCCCCCGCTCGGGCAAGCGCCAGCAGGAAAGCGCGGACCTTATCAAAAAGACCAGGGTGTCCAAGGTCGAGCGGCCCGCGCCGAAAGGCAAAAAGCGCGGATTCCTTGCAAAACTATTCGGCTGATGCTATAATCCGCATGATATGCGCGGGATCGGAAATTTGCTGGCCTTATGCCTTGCCCTATGGAGCGGGGGCGTCCGCGCTGGCGCGAAAGTGTCCGCCTTGCGCACCGGACTTAGGGGCAATGAATCCTCACGCATAGTCATAGACGCCGACAAGCCCGCCGAATACAACATCTTTTATCTCGCCAACCCGAACCGCATAGTGATAGATGTCCTTGACGCGGACATAGGCGGCGTGAAAAAAGAGCTTGCCGACGGCAGCTTTGTAAGCGACATGCGCGCCGGATCTATGCCGGGACATCCCCGGATATCGCGCTTCGCCGCCGACATATCCGTTCCCGCCAGGGTGGGGGCGCACTTTGCCTTGAAGCCCATGGAGGCGAACAAAAACCACCGCATAGTCGTAGACTTGGACAAGGCGTCGGACGGGGAATTTGCCCGCCTTGCCTCGTCCCGCGCGGCGCACGCCTCGGCCGGATTCGATTATCCATATCCCGCGGCGGGGAAAAAGGACTCGGCGGAATCCGTTTTTGCCAAGCCGGCCGGAACCTCCGCAAAACCGTCGGCGGATTCGTCCGCTTTGGCCAAGCCCGCCACAACTTCGACCAACCCCGCCGCCGATTTATCCAGGCCATCGTCCGCTTCGGCCAAGCCGGCAACCGCTTCGTTTAGGTCCGCTCCCTTGGCCTCTTTCGCCAATGCCGGCGCGGCGTCCAATCGTTCCGGCAAAAAGGTCATAGTCATAGACCCCGGCCACGGCGGCCACGACCCCGGCACCATCGGCCGCGGCGGGACAAAGGAAAAGGACATCGTCCTTGCCGTGGGGATCGCCCTTCGCGACATACTATCGGCCAATCCGAACTATCGCGTCATAATGACCCGCCATGACGACTCGTTCGTGCCCCTGCGCGAAAGGGCCGCCATAGGCGAAAGGAACCACGCCTCTATATTCGTCTCCATACACGCGGATTCCAGCCCGCGCCGCGGAGCCCAGGGATTCTCTAACTATACTTTGGACGAGCGCGCGACCGACGAGGAAGCCCGCCGCATAGCCGAGAAAGAGAACGCTTCCGACCTATTGGGCGTGGGGACTTTCGATTCATACGACAATGTGACCAAGAACATCCTTGGCGACCTTATGCAGCAGCAGGTCAAAAGCGCAAGCGTCGACCTTGCCGCGAACATAGTGCGCCACATGAGGAAATCGGTCGCGTGCCTCGACCGTCCCCAGAAAGCCGCTCCGTTCGTAGTGTTGCGCTCTACAATACCATCGGTGCTGAACGAAATAGGGTTCCTTTCCAACGACGCCGAGGAAAGGCTGCTGCGCACCAAGGCCCACAGGGACAAGATCGCGGCCGCCCTTGCCCGCGCGATAGACGAGACTTTGAAAGACTGACATGAAATTCCTGGACCAGGCGAAGATATATATAAAGGCGGGCGCGGGCGGAAACGGATGCCTTTCTTTCCGGCGCGAAAAGTTCATAGAATTCGGCGGGCCGAACGGCGGCGACGGCGGACGCGGCGGCAATGTCATCTTCCGCGCGGCAAGAAACCTCAACACCCTTATCGACTTTCGCTATCGCCAGCATTTCCGCGCGGAAAACGGCCGGCACGGAGAGGGCTCGGAAAGGACAGGCAGATCCGGGGCGGACCTTGTCATAACCGTGCCGGTAGGAACGGAAATCCTGGCCGAGGACAAAGAAACGGTCATCGCCGACATGACCGCCGACGGACAGGAAGCCTTGGCCGCAAAGGGCGGGCGCGGCGGCTGGGGCAATGTGCATTTCAAGTCTTCGACCAACCAGGCGCCCGAGCGCGCGGACCCCGGCAAGCCCGGCGAAGAGCTTGCCTTGTGGCTGCGCTTGAAGCTTATCGCGGACATCGGGCTTGCCGGGCTTCCCAATGCCGGAAAGTCCACTTTGCTTAGCGTGCTGACCTCGGCCAGGCCGAAAATCGCCGACTATCCGTTCACGACGCTGCACCCCAACCTTGGCGTCATGCGGGCGCACGGGCGCGAGTTCGTCATCGCCGACATTCCCGGCCTTATCGCCGGGGCAAGCGAGGGGGCCGGCCTTGGCGACAGATTCCTTGGGCACATAGAGCGGAGCGGCATCCTGCTTCATCTGGTCGACGCGACCCAAGACGACCCGGCCGCGGCCTACAAGACCATACGGGACGAGCTGAAAGCCTATTCGCCCAAGGTAGCCAAGAAAAAGGAAATCGTCCTTTTGACCAAAACCGACGCTTTGGACCCCGGGCAAATCGAAGAGAAAAAGGCCCTGTTATCCAAAGCCGCGCGCAAAAAAGTCCTTGCCATTTCCGCCGTGTCGGGCGCGGGGCTTGACCAGCTTGGGTCCGAAATCGCGGCGGCCATAAAAACAGGCGCCGGCGGAAAGCAAGCCATTAAAGCGCCCTTGAAACAACCCAAATGAAAATCCGTTCGCGAAGCAACCTTTGACACCGGCGGCGGACATTTATATAAGCGGGCTTATGCGGATCTCTATCCGGTTATTCAAAAGGCGGCCCTCGCGCGTGGAATTGTCGGCTATCCACATGTTTTCGCCCATGCCGATTATGAAAATCCTTTCGCCGCGGACGCCGCGGTCAAGAAAAAATTCGGCCACGCTTGCCGCTTCGATCCTCGATTTCTTCAAGTTGGAGCTTTTGTCGCCGACGGACGAGGTAAAGCCTTTGAACTCGACGAACGAGCGCGAGCTTTGCGCCAATATCAGGGCGAAGTTTTCCAGCTGGGGCTTTATATACTCGCGAATCCTTGCGTTGCCGTCGAGCACAAGGTGCGCCTGAATCGTCAAGATTATGTCGTTGCCGGCCATCTGATATGTAATATTGGTCTTTTCAAGGTCGGGCAGCATGGCGTCGAATATCGCCGTCATATAGGACCGGGCCTCGCGCTGCTCCAACGGCTTTATCCCAAGGCGGACCAAAGTCGGCTTGGCCACGATCATCGCCTTGCCGTTCATGGCCTCAAAGCTTGGCTCGCCCGCGCGGGCAAGGAACGGGTCGTCATTCGGCTTTGTCCTTGCGGAACAGGCTATGACCATCGCAAACAGGGCAAGGGCGACGATGGGCGGGGCTATCCTCATGGGGCTATCTTACGGCCGGGCGGACGGCGTGTCAAGAAACTTCCTTGACTTTCGCGCGCGCGGGCGTATAATCGGCGGACGTGGGAAGATGGCACAGCGGTCAACTGCAGAGGACTGTAAATTCTCCGCCTCACGGCTACGAAGGTTC
>JAIRTB010000064.1 GCA_031255155.1 Rickettsiales bacterium | reverse complement strand
CCCGGTCGGCAAGGGGACGCTGGGCTATGAACCTGCGCGGCAGGGCGAAATCGAATATGTCGACTTTCATAGCCTCCCTCCCGCCAAGCCCTTTCCAATCATCTCCACCACCGCCAGCTTGGCGTCGAATTTGTCGTTGGCCGCCGAGCGGTTTTTCTTGACGGCGCCGCACTTGATGCACCTGTGGATTATGACGGTCTCGCCGCGCTTTTCCTCGACGCCGACGGGGCGCATCAGGCCTTGGCACCCGCACGCCCTATCGCCCGGATTCTCGTCTACATGGAGCGAGCACAGGCATTCGGGGCAATGGTTCGTATATCCGTCGCCCTTGACCTCCGCGCCGCAGTTCACGCATACAAAGTCCTCTATAAGCCTTGTGAATCTCCGCCCCATTTCATCTCGCTTTCATTTTCGTTCATTTTCATTTTTATTTTCGACGGGCTTTTATTTCCATTTCGGATTTATTTCCGCCGCGTCTTTATTTTCATTTCGCAAGGTCTAGAAATTCCCTCTCTCCGATTATGCGAATGCCAAGGGCGCGCGCTTTGTCAAGCTTTCTGCCCGCGGCGTCGCCGGCCACCACGATGTCGGTTTTCGCCCCGACCGAAGAGGCGGCCTTGGCTCCGAATTTGCGGGCAAGGGCGCGCGCCTCCTCCCGGGTCACAAGGGCAAGCGAGCCGGTAAAGGCTATGCTCTTGCCGAACAACGCGTGCGCCGGGTCGATCGAGGTCTTTTCGGGGTTTTCTATGTCAAGCTCGGCCGTCAGGAGGTTCAGCTCGCGCATATTGTCCCCGTCCGCGAAAAACGCCGATATGTCCCTTGCCGTCGCCTCGCCTATGCCGTGTATGGAGACCAGCTCTCCATAGGTGGCGCCGGCAAGCCGCCCGATCGAGCCGAATGTGTCGGCAAGCACGGCCGCCGTGGCCGCGCCGACCCCGTTCATGCCCAGGGCATAGACAAGCTTGTCAAGCCTTACCCTCCGCGCTCGCTCGACCGCGCGGGCAAGGTTCGACACCGACAGGGCCCCGTATCCGTCCAGCTTGGCAAGCTCGGCAAAGCGCGACGGCAGGGCCGAGAATATGTCCGCCGCCGAGCTTATCCAGCCTTTGCCGAAGAACAGCTCTATCTGGCGCTCGCCAAGGCCGTCGATGTTGAACGCCTCGCGCGAGGCGAAGTATTTAAGGTATTCCATGCGCCGCCCGGGGCATTTCGCGTTTTCGCACCTAAGGACGATCTCGTCGTTGCGGCGCGAAAGGGGCGACCCGCACGAGGGGCACAGCGCGGGCATTTCGAACGGCTCGGCGCCGGGCTTTCTCTGGTCCGCGATGACGCCCGCGATCTGGGGTATGACATCTCCCGCGCGCTCGACATTCACCTTGTCCCCCACGCGTATGTCCATAAGCGAGATATAGTCGGGGTTATGCAGGCTCGCGCGGGACACTATGGCTCCGCCTATGTTCACCGGGGCAAGCATGGCCACCGGGGTTATCGCTCCGGTGCGGCCCAGCTGGACGGTTATGCCAAGCACGGTCGAGACGGCCTTGCTTGGGGGGAACTTGTGCGCGACGGCCCACTTCGGCGCGCGGGCTATCGAGCCGAGCCTTTCCTGGACGACCGCGTCGTCTATCTTCACCACGGCGCCGTCTATGTCGAAAGGAATCTCGGCCCTGTCGCGCTCCAATTCATGAAAGAAGGCGAGGATTTCCGCCGGGTCCGGGGACAGCCTGTATACCGGCGGGACGCTCAGGCCCCATTTTTTCGCAAGGTCATAGAACTCGCCCTGCGTCCGCCACGGCAAAGGCTCCGGCGCGCGCCCCCACGCATAGACCGTGTATGAAAGCCTGCGCCCGGCCGTTGCGCGGGGATCCGTCTGCCTAAGGCTGCCCGCGGCGGCGTTCCGGGGGTTCGCGAAAGTCTTTTTGCCTTGGGCGGCAAGCCGCTCGTTCAAGGCGATGAAGTCCGCCTTTGACATATATACCTCGCCGCGCGCTTCCAGCGTCGACGGCGCGCCCGGCCCAAGGGACAAAGGGAACCCCTGGACGCGTTTAAGGTTTTCGGTTATGTCCTCGCCGACCTGGCCGTCGCCGCGCGTCGCGCCCCTTGCGAACACGCCGCCGAGGTATAGCGCGGAAAATCCCAGCCCGTCGATTTTCGGCTCGGCGACAAAGCCAAGCGGCGCGTCCGCCGGAATCCCCGCGTCCTTGCGCGCCCGGGCGGCAAAGCCCATGAATTCCTCGTCCGTATAGATCTTTTCAAGGGACAGCATGGGTATTTCGTGGCGGGCCTTGGCAAATCCGGCCTTGGCCCCGCTGCCGACCTTGGCCGCCACGCCGAAAAGGTCGCCCGCGCCCAAGGCCTGTTCCAAGGCCAAAGCCTCGTCCTTCAAGGCGTCGTATCGCGCGTCGTCGACTATGGGGTCGTCGTTTTCATAGTATGCGGCGTCGTATTCGGCAAGCAGGGACGCAAGCTCGTTCAGGCGGATTTTCATTTCGCTGATAGTCGCCATTTTCGCTCCTGTGCGCGGTTTTTCCGGGCTTTTCGCGCCCCGGCGCCCGCGCCCGCATCGTTTCCGCCCCGCATTATACAATGATTTTTATGGAAAACAAAGAAATCTTTTGCTATAATGCTTTCATGGATTCCAATGCAAGATGGAGGTTGTTATTTTCGCGGGCTCTTGCGTTTGCGGCGGCTGCCGCGGCTGTTTTGTGCGGGCTGTCGGTGCGGCGGTCCGTTTCCTTTGGCGAGGCGTTCATTATGGAATACGACGGGGTCGAGGTATTCCCCCCGCCCGTGTTCGACATCTCCCTTTTGGAGGAGGGCATCGCCCGCGCCGTTTCGGGGACGGCCCTTGCGCAAGGCATGGACCGCGCGGACCTTGACCGGATAGCGAAAGCCGCGGGCTCGGTCGAGTGGGTGAAGTCCGCGGCCGTCGTCCGCCGCGTGCCGAACAGGATAGTCATCGTCGTCGAGCCGAAAAGGATAATCGGCGCATACGAGGAAAAGGGCCGCTTTTTCGCGCTGGATTCCGACGGCGGCATAGTCGACCGGCCGCTAAGCCGGGGATTTCCGCCGCAATTCTCGGGCGAGGGGGCTCCGGCCGCCGCGCCAGGGCTGCTGTCCGCCCTGGCTCGCTGCGACGCGGCCGTGTCCAAGCTTTCCAAAGCCGTGTTCGTCGACCGCCGCCGGTGGGATGTCTATCTTTTCGAGGAAAGGCCCCTCCTCCTGCGCCTTCCCGCCGAGGACGCGGCCGCGGCCGTCGACAAGCTGTGCGCCCTGGACCGCGAAAGCGGCCTGCTGATGCGCGATATAGAGGCCGTCGACGCGCGGGCGCCGGACAAGATATTGATAAAGGCGGGGTCGTGAAAATGGCGGGCGTGGCGAAAGAAATCTTTGGCATCATAAGCATGGGCGACGGATCCATCCTTGTCGCCGCGGCAAGGGGCGGCGAGGTCCTTTCCTTCGCCGCCGAGCGTTTCGCCGGCCCCTGCGCGGGACAAGAATCGCTGGACCGGGCCCTTTCCCGCGTAGAGAAAGAGACGGGCTCGACCCTGTCGCGCGCGGTGTTCGTCGTGAATTGGAAATTCCGCCTTGGCTTCGCGTCGTCGAAGATAGCGCTCGGCGCGGGCTCTCCGGTTTCCAAGGGGGATATGGAAAAGGCGTGCAAAAGGCTGCCCGCCTCGTTCCGCGGCGTCGATTCGCACAGGATACTGCATGTCGTTCCGATAGGGTACAAGGTCGACGGCGGAGAGGTAAGCCACGACCCGAGGGGGCGGACCGGGCGCGTCCTTGCGGCGGCGTGCCATGTCATATCCGCCCCGGCGTCGAAAGTCGAGGAGGTCGAGGACCTTGCCGCCGCGTGCCGCCTGTCCGTCATTGCCATAGTGTCCGCGCCGTATGCTTGCGGCCTTGCGGTCATGAAGCCCGGACAAAGCGTCCTTGTCATAGACATAGGGGAGCTGTCGTTCGCCTCGGCCCTGTTCTACCGCGGGTCGGTCATGTCGCTGTGCCGGGCCGATTCCGGCGCGGGCGAGATTACCGCCGAGATTTCGGCGACGCTTGGCGTGCCCGAGCCCGAAGCTGCGCGGCTTGCGAATATCTATGGCGCGGCCACGCCCGAGAAAACGGATTTCGCGGCCCTTGTCGACATTGCCTCGTGGGACGGGCGCGGCGGCGTGGGGGACAAGACCGTGGTCCGGGCCGAGATAATGGACGCCGTGCGCGCGGCCGCGTTCTCGTGGTGCTATAAGGCCAGGGAGTTCCTTACCGAAAACGCGTTCGCCTGCGTCGATTCGGTGGTTTTGTGCGGCTCGGGGGCAATGCTCGAAGGGCTTGCGGATGTGGCGCACGCCGTGTTCGGCCTGCCGTGCTGTGTCGCCGGGGCCGAATTGAAGGGCGCGTCCAATCCGCGCTTTACCGAGATAAGGGGCGCCATAGCGTATATGCGCGACAAGGCTCCGGCCAAGCCGGGCGGAATGTTCGGCATGTCCGGAGGGTCCGGCGGCGGCCCGGACGGAATGTTCGGAGGATTCGATGACAAGTTCTAGCGGGCGCGGAGATGCGTATTTCGGGGCCGGGGCGTTCTCCGCGGGCGAGATCCTCGCCCCGTTCGCCGGAGAGGTGAAAAAGCTGTTCGCGCTGTCGTTCGTGCTAAGCGCGCTTGACCTGTCGGTTCCGCTTGCGCTGGCTTTGATAGTGGACGGAGCGGTCGGAGCGGGAGTAGCCGCCGCCGGAACGGGAGCGGGATTTTCCGGGCCTCCGCTTGCAAGCGTATTGGCTTTCGCGGCGCTTGCGGGCCTGGCCGTGGCGCTGCGCTCGGCGCGGGCGGCGGGCGTGGGCCGCGTCCTCGGCGCCATAGGGGCAAGGGTCGACAAAGTCGTATTCGACAGGATTTTCCGCCTTGGCATTCCGGAAAGCGGCGGAGCCGAAGGCTTTTTCAGGAGCGTTCTCGCGGACATGGACTCGCTTCGCAACGCGCTGTCCGGATCGTATGTCACGGGGGCTATGGACGCGGCGTTTTCCATGCTGTTCATGGCGGGCGCGGCGGCTCTTGCCGGAGGGGCGTTTTTCATTCCCATAGCCTTCGCGGCGGCGTGCTGGGCGGGGGTGTTCGCGGCGGGGCGGGCCCTTGCCAAAGCCGGCTCGGCGTGCCGCGCGGCCCTTTGGGACAGGGACGCGCTGGTTTCAAGCGCGATCCGCGACATGCCGTCGATAAGGACGATGAATATCGCGGAAAAACTGCGGGGCATGTTAAAGGATTACCAAAGCGCGCTTGGCGCCGCGGGACAGGAAAGAATGGCCGCGCTTGACCGCGCCCTGTCCGTGAACTCCGCGCTGCTGTTCGGCGCGCTGGGGGCCCTCGCGGCGGCGTGCGGGCCTATGGCGGCGGAGGGAGCCATGGGCTACGGGACGCTTGCCGCGGCGCTGGTCCTTGTGTCGATGGCGTTTTCCTCGGTGCGGGATTTGATAAAGTATCTGCCGGAATGCTTTCGATTCGCGGATTCCATGGAGAGGCTCTCCCGGATAGTCGCGGCGCGCGTCGACGGGGCCAGGGTCAAGTCCGTCGAGGAGATCAGCGACGGCCTGCTCAAAATCCGCTCGGCGTCGCTGGAAGACTTCGGCGGGCGGACGGTGCTGTCCGGGGCGTCGTTCGACTTCTCGCCCGGGCGCGCATACTTGGTCAAGGCGGCCAGCAGCTTTGCCGCGGCGAGGTTTTTGAAAGCCCTCGCCGGAGCCGAGCCCCTTTCGTCCGGGCATGTGATGTTCGACAGGTATGATGTGGACGAGCTTGCCGTGGCAAGCCTGGGCGCGTTCGTCCGGTATGTCCCGCCGGCCGCTTTGGTCGTCGACGGCACTATCAAAGAGAACCTGTCCCTGTTCGCCTCGTCGCGCGACGCGTCGTTCGAGAGCTTTATAGATTACAGGAAAGCCTCGGCCATGCTGGGGTTCGACAAAGTCGCGGCGGGCGTGCCGAACGGCTATGGGGCGGTGCTGTCCGCGTCGGACGCCCGGCTTTCGCCCGAGGACGGCAAGCTGCTGTCCCTTGCCCGGGCGTTCGTGGGCAATCCGCGCGCGCTGTTGTTCGACCGGCCGCTGAGCGGGCTTTCCGAGGCGAGGAAAAGGGCGTTCCTGGACGCCGTTTCCGCCGAAGCCGCCGACAGGATAATAATAATTTACAGCGAAGAGCTTTTGCCGATAAAGCACATTTCCCTTGATATTTCCGACGGCGCGATAAAGGCTTCGCCGCCGCGCGACGGGTCGGCGGACGCGGACGAATCCGCGCCCCGCGCCGTGTTCAGGAAGCTTTTCAAGAGGAAATGAAAGGCCTGCGAACAAGAAAGCCGCCATGCGGCGAATTAGAGAGTGACACGCCTGAGAACTTGCCGAGGCAACAACGACACGCCGCCGAATAATGCGCCTGCGGACCGCCGAACGACACGCCGCCGAATGTCGAATAACGCCTCCATGGCGGCGGTTTTGCCTTTGCCGCCAAGTCTTTTCAATTGACTATCGCGCATCTCCCGTATATGGTCCGTATACGGCTTGCCGCGGACAGGGGTATTCCCATGAAGCGATCTTGTTTTCTCGCGCCGCGCGGGGCTGCCTCCAATCGGCCGCCCAAGTAAAACGAACCCCGGAAAGGATGCATTCGCCAATATGATAAATCTTTCGATAGGGCTGCCCTCCGCCGATTTCTTTCGCCTCGACCGGGCGCTTGGCAAGATAGAGAAAAGCGTCGCCGACGCGGTGCACTTCGACATAATGGACGGCAATTTCGTTCCGGCGATAACCTATGGGCCGAAAGTCCTGGCCGACCTGCGCCCCCATAGCGGCAAGTTCTTCGACGCGCACCTTATGGTGGCCGACCCTTTGGCCCAGGTGGCCGCGTTCGCCTTGGCCGGGGCGGACATGATCACCGTCCATGCCGAGGCTCC
>JAIRTB010000090.1 GCA_031255155.1 Rickettsiales bacterium | reverse complement strand
AACATCGCGCCAGCGGTGCCTGTCCGCATGGACGCGCGAATACGCCGTGAACGCCGCAAGCGCATACGGGACAGCCGCCCTTTGCACGCCATACCTTTTATGTATGAATGTGGCGGCGGAAAACGCCGCGGCAGAGTGGCCGCTCGGGAAGCTATCCTTTTTGGCGCCCGGCCTGTAATCGGGGCGTTCGACGCGGGTCGCCTTTTTCAAAAGCTCGCTTGACACCTGGGCGCCGACAAGGCTTGCGGAAAACTGCCCCGCGGCGGACCATCCCTCCTCCTCCACCGCCATGCCCATGGCATACGCGGGCAGAGCCAGGCGCAGGGCATCGCCCCACTCCCGCACCGAATCCGCCGCCCGCGCCGCGCCTGGACAAGCGCCCGCCAAAACTATCGCGACAAGGAACAAAGCCTTCATTTTTCCGCCCTCCATCAACTTGGCGCCATTATACCCCGCGCGGGCCGGTTGTCAACAGGGTTTGGGAACTTTCGCCTTGATTTCGCCTTCGCAAAGCGTTAAGCTTGCCCATTATGGCTTATGAAAAAAACAACGCCTACGCCCGGCGGCTTTACGAAAAACAAGAGGAAAACCGCATGTTCGCGGCCGATCCTTCCTCGGAACGCGAGAGATTCTCCATCATGATGCCGCCCCCGAACGTGACGGGCGACCTGCACATAGGGCACGCCTTTACCATGACACGCCAGGACATTTCCGCGCGCTATCAGAGGATGCTCGGCCGCGATGTGCTATGGCTGCCCGGGACGGACCACGCCTCCATCGCCGTGCAGCTGATGGTGGAAAAGCAACTCGGCGCAGAGGGAACCTCCCGCCGGGCCCTTGGCCGCGAAGGATTCCTCGCCCGCGCGTGGGAGTGGAAAAACACCCATGCCGGCAAAATACAAAACCAGCTGAGGACCCTGGGCTGCTCGTGCGACTGGACGAGGGAGGCCTTTACCATGAACCCCAATTTCTCGCGCGCGGTCGAGCACGCATTCATCGCCATGCACGCCGACGGCCTTATCTATCGCACGGAAAGCCTCGTCAACTGGGACCCCTCGATGCTTACCAGCGTATCCGACCTCGAAGTGATAAGCGTCGAGGAACAGGGCACCATGTATTATATCCGGTATGATGTCGAGGGGGAATCCGACGGCATAGTGATCGCGACGGTCCGCCCGGAAACCAAGCTTGGCGACGGCGCCATCGCGGTCAACCCGAACGACAACCGGCTCGCGCGACTTGTCGGCAAATTCGCCATCCTCCCCTTCGCCGGACGACGCCTTCCGATAATCGCGGACGAGCACGCGGACCCGGCCAAGGGCTCCGGCGCGGTGAAGATCACTCCGGCGCACGATTTCAACGACTACGAGGTGGGGAAAAGGCACGGCATAAAGCCTATAAACATTTTCACTCCCGACGCAAAAATCGACATATCGGAAATCGACAACCCGAACGACTTCATACGCTCCCTCGCCGGAAAGGACCGTTTCGAGGCTCGCGAGATCATGGTCGACAAGCTTAGGGAGGACGGCCGCCTGGTCAAGGCAGAGCCTTGCGTCCACCAGGTCCCGCACGCCGAGCGCGGCGGCGCCGTATTGGAGCCCCGCCTTACGACGCAATGGTATTGCGATGTGAAAAAGCTTGCGGACGCGGCCGTCGAAAAGGCCCGCAGCGGCGAGCTGGAATTTATTCCGGAGACATGGAGGAACACCTGGTACTCGTGGCTGGAAAACGTCCGGCCGTGGTGCATATCGCGCCAGCTATGGTGGGGGCACCAAATACCGGCCTATTACGACGACAAGGGCAAGCTTGCCTATGTCGGAGCCAACCCGCCCGCGGGATTGCGGCGCGACGAGGATGTCCTTGACACCTGGTTTTCAAGCGGGCTGTGGCCCATGGCGACGCTTGGCTGGCCCGACGAATCGGCTTTGGACTTCAAGGCCTATTTCCCGAACTCTATATTGATAACCGGGTTCGACATTATCTTCTTTTGGGTCGCAAGGATGGCGATGATGTCCCTTTACTTCACCGGGAAAACCCCGTTTAGGAAAGTCATCCTGCACGGCCTGGTCGTCGACGAGCACGGCGCCAAAATGAGCAAGACCAAGGGCAACGGCATAAACCCCATGGACTATATCGACGAGTTCGGAATAGACGCCGTGCGCTTCGCAATCTGCGCCTGCGCGAACCAGAACCGCACCAACCCCTTCGGGAAAAAGGACGCGGAAAACGCGCGGAGGTTCCTTACCAAACTGACGAACGCCGCGGAATTTTGGAAAATAAACGGCATAGCGGACGCGGACAAATCCAAATCCGAATTCATACGGCCCGTTTCTAACTGGATATTGAACCGGGTGAACAAATGCGTCATAAACGCCAAAAAGCATTTGGAAAACTATCGCTATGACGAATACGCGGAGGACATATACCACCTGGTATGGGACGATTTCTGCTCTACTTTCATAGAGGCCTATAAAAAAGACAAAAACGACGACACGCTTGCCGCCGCGCACACGGCCCTTAAAAGCATACTGAAAATCCTGCAACCGGCCGCGCCGTTCATTTCCGCAGAGCTTTGGGAGAAGTTCGGATTCGGGACGGCCGTCGACTTTATCAAAGAGCCCTTCCCCCAGATCGCCGCGGCCAACATAGACAAGGCCGAAGAATTCGACCTATATCAAAGGGCCAGGCGGACGGAGGAAAACCTGCGGCTGCGCGAGGCCGAGACCGCCGAGCTGGACAGGCGCATAGCCTCGCTGAACGCCCAGCTCGCCAACCAGGATTTCGTGAAAAACGCCAAGCCCGAGGTAGTAGAGCAACGCCGAGAATCCCTGCGCCAAGCAGAGGAGCGAAAGCGGGCTATTTCCCAGCAA
This sequence comes from Rickettsiales bacterium, assembly GCA_031255155.1. Lineage (GTDB taxonomy): Bacteria > Pseudomonadota > Alphaproteobacteria > Rs-D84 > CACZYB01 > WQWV01. The sequence continues at coordinate 3,073 of JAIRTB010000090.1, read as the reverse complement.
TAACCGGCCATCGGCGGAACGGCAACCAGCGGCGCCGACCGACTATTTCGCGGCAATAAAAGGCTATCGGAGGGAGGACAATCAGCGATGTCGGCAGAGTCGTCCGACAATCCCCGAACCGTCAACAACCAGGCGGGATTTTCCGTCGACAGGCGGGGCTGGGCATCACCCTTTGAGCGCAGACAGGACCGCGTTCACAAGCGCCGTCCTTCTGGCGGAAACAAAGCAGGCCGCTATATCCGTATATTCTTTGGACGCGACCGCGCGCGGAGTATCGCCGAACAGAATCTCGAAAGCTCCCAAGCGCAATACGGCCATAGTCATGGCGTCCGTGCCGCCTTTTGACAACGCGGCGCCAAGCGCGGCGTCGACCGCCTTGACATTCCGACCCAACCCGCGCACAAGAAACGAAAACAGGGCCATGTCCATATTGTCCCGGGATTCCTTGAACACCGGCGAGGCCATAAAGGACCGCGCGGAGGCGCCCCCTATGGCAAGCCCATTGAACGCCGACGAATAAACGAACTGGACCGCCGCTATGCGCGCGTTCCTTAAACCCTGCAATCTTTCGGACGAAACCACGGGGACATCCTAGCACACAAAATCAAATGTTGCAATCCAATTCTCGGCGCGCTATAATACGCCCCGCCATGGGAAAAGACTATCTAGATTACGGACGCATGCTTGAAAACGCCATGCTGGGCGTGGTGCGGAACTGTTTGAAGCAAGTCGCCAACGCCGGACTTTACGGCGAGCATTATTTCTATATCACCCTGAAACCCGACTCGAAGGGCGTCGTCGTGCCAGACTTCCTGCTCCGGCAATATACCGACGAGCTTACCATAGTCATCCAGCACGATTTTTCCAACCTTAGCGTGAACGACCACGAGTTCGGCGTATCGCTTAGCTTCAACAACCACATGTACCATATAATCGTGCCGTTCCATTCCCTTATCGCATTCACCGACCCAAGCGTGAACTTCACCCTTACCTTCACCCCCGGCGACGACACCATCCTTGCCATAGGCGACGACGAGCCCGAACTGCCCGTAAACGGCGGCGGGGACAATATAATCTCTCTTTCGGATTTCTTTAAAAAACCAACCGGCCCGGACGAAGCCGCATAGGAGCCTTGCGGCACGCGGCGACTATCAAAACCGGCGCGCAAGCCGCGATTTTTTCGATTTCGGAAAGCGGCCGCGGACTAAGCCGCTTTGCGGAGCGTCCCGCTTTCGCCGACGGCGGCTTCGAGCGCGGACATCTGCTCGCGCGCGGCGTCGAATATGAAGACCTTGACGCGATCGGCTATCTGGCTGTCGGACATGGCCTTGGTATTTTCGCCGAAAGACTGGCGCCGAATTTGAAACGCCGTATAGGCGCCGATCAGCTCGTCCCGCGAAAGAGCATCCAAAGTGCCGCCCGCCCCGCCGTGTATAGAACGCGCGATAGCCTCTTTCAAGGATATCGCCGCGCCGCCCTTTTCGACCCAAACCACATCCTCGATGACGGAATCGATTATGGTCATAAGGATTGTCTTGTTTTTACTCTCCATTTTAGCTCCTTTTTTGTGTCGCCACGGTGGGATTGTGATTCATAGAGAATCGCTTGTCAAGCATAAAAAACAAATTATTACAAATTATTTGCAACAAGATGGCATTGAAAGTCAAAACTGGTCAAAATTTGTCATTGACAACCAAAATCGGACGGGTTATGGTGGGCATTATGTTATTCCTTGGCACAAGCGCGAACAAGATAGACGCCAAAGGCCGCGTAAGCGTGCCGAACGATTTCCGCGCGGCCATAGAGCCCGAGGATTTCCAGGGCGTGGCGCTGTTCCATTCGTTCACAAGCAGGTGTATCGAAGGGTGTCCTCTGTCGCGTATGGAGAAGATAAGCGACGCGACGGACGGATTGGACCTGTTCGGCGAAGAGGCGCAAAGCATAAACTCCCTTATATTCAGCGACGCGAGGAAATTGGCGTTCGATGTGGCGGGGCGCATAGTGATTCCGGGGGACTTGGTCCGATTCGCGGGCATAGAGGGCGAAGCGTTGTTCGTAGGGCGCGGAAAAACATTCCAAATATGGAACCGCGCGGAATTCGAAAAGCATCAGAAACAGGCGCGCGAGCGGGCTATAAAAGCCAGGCCCGCCCTGATCATTCCAAAGTAAAAAATTCCCTTGCAATTACAGAGGGCGGCTATATAATGCGCCGGTGAAATAGTCGCATGCGATTCGCGGCCTTGGAAAGGGAGCCAAGGAGAGAAACATGCGTAAAAAGTATATTCCCGCAATTGCCATCGCGGCCATAATTTGGGCGGATAAACCGGCGGATTCGGCGTATTATCAATGCACGACTTGCCCGAAAGATTATTATTGCCCGAACGCATCGGCCGCGCCAATTTCTTGCGAATCGGTAGGGGGAGGATATATCACCGATTCGGTTGGCGCGGTATCGGCGGCGGATTGCAAATCCCCGTATTCGACCAATCTTGACAACATACTGCTTGCGCACATAGACCAGAATTACAGCGCGACGGGGAATGCCGGCGGGGTGGGCGCGGGGGCGAGCGGCGGGTGGTATATGGCTGCGGTGGCAAGATCGACCACGATTCGCATAAGGAACAGCAAGGGTGTCGAGTGGGAAAAGAACCTTGGCAGCCTTGAAGCGGGAAAAGATTATTATGTGTTCGTAAAAAACGGGGGCGGGATAGCCGTGCAGACGGGTTCGTCGCTTGCCAACGCGACAAGGATCGGCGGGTTCCACACGATGTGCTGTTCGACCACGGGGCTGGGCAGCAACCATCTATACTATAACTATGCGGCGGGGCAGATAATGCCAAGCAGCGTTTGGACGAACAAGCACCACCCCGAGGACACGACGGGCGGATATGTATACCTTGCGAACCTTGACGATTCGAACTACAACAACAACATGACCACCGCGGAACTAAACCGCTCCCCCGCAAGCAGAAAGCCGTGGGTCATGATATATCCGGGGACGGCGTATAGCGGCAGCAGCCCCACCAACGCGGGAACGGGCTATGTCCTGCGGTCGGTTCCGCCGCAGGACGCG
>JAIRTB010000082.1 GCA_031255155.1 Rickettsiales bacterium | reverse complement strand
ACCGAGGCAAAGCGGATATACGCGACTCTGTCCACCGCGGCCAAAGCGTCCAAGGCCAAGCGGGCGATCTCGCTTGTGGAAACTTCGGCCTCGCCTCCGCTTTCAAGCTGGCGCTGTATGGACGATACGATCTTGTCGATTCTCTCGGGCGGAATAGGGCGTTTTTTGCTTGCGACGACGATCGAGCGTTCAAGCTTTTCCCTTTCGAACGGCACGACCGTGCCCGAAGATTTTTTGACAAGCATTTCACGGATGATGGGCCGCTCGATTGTGTTGAATTTAGAGCCGCATACTTCGCATGACCTGCGGCGCTTGATGTGGCTGCCGTCGTCGGCTATGCGTGAATCCTTGACTTGGGTGTCTGGCGAGTTACAAAACGGACACTTCATATTGCTCCTTTAATACAACCCTTCCCGCAGGCATGTCACCAAGTCAATGATAATGTTTATTTCTTGGCTTTTCCCTGTTAGCGCATTGATCCATGGCTTCGAAAATGAACATTGCCTTTTATTATTTTTCTATAATGGCTTGCCATCTTTTCCTCCTCCTCCGTAAGATTTTGACCATTCACCAGCCTTTCTGTGTCCTCCGGCGACAGGTCCCAAATAGCATCTTTGCGCGTGTAAGCTGGATTTTTTCTTAGCTTCTCGCCCGTAGTTGCGAAAGTTTCTTTCTGCGCGATGTGTTCTTTTAGCATTTTGTTTATCCCGTAGTTGTTTTTATTTTCGTTTAGATGCTCTATTACGCTTTGGAGTTTTGTGCGTGTTCTCGAATGATTCGCTCGATGCTGTTCCTTGCCGTTTGCGGGATTTCTTCCCCGCGAGCCTTGCGTTTTCTTTCTTCCTCGGCCCCGATATAGTTGACGAAGTTTTTGACCTCATCGTGCGTGACGGGCCCGTCTTTGGCGAATTTTTCGTCCTCCTCGGCCCGGCGAGCCTCAAAGGCGGCGATTTCTTCCGGCGTAGGGTTTTCGAGGCCGAAGTCCTGGCCATTTGCCTTGCCGGTCCCAATGCTGTTGATTTCCTCGGCCGATAACACCGTGGTGTTGGAATTATTTGTCATTTTTTGTATCCTTTTATTTTTATTTTTTTCGATAGTGGTTTTTCTCGCTCCGTCCGTCATTCTTCCACCTCTATTTCGGCGCCCATAGCGCGCAGGTTGGCGGCGAAGTTCTGATACCCCCTGTATATGTGCTTGGCGTCGATCACCCGGGTGATTCCGTCCGCGCAAAGCCCCGCTATGGTAAGGGCGGCCCCGCTCCTAAGGTCGGTTGCCTTTACATCGGCTCCGTATAGTTTCTTTACGCCGCGGAATCGTGCGGTCTGGGGGTCGAGTATTTCTATGTCCGCGCCCATTCTGGCAAGTTCGGCCGCATACATAAGCCTGTTTTCGAAAAGCGTCTCGCGCAGGACGCATTCGCCTTTCGCCGTGCACATCATGGTCATGAATTGCGATTGCGCGTCCGTGGGAAAGCCCGGATATTGCGAGACTTCCACATCGACCGCGCGAAGTTCCGCGCGCGTCCCGTCCGCGGCGAATCCGTCCGGAGTATTTTCGATTTCCGCGCCCGCCTCGCGCAGTTTTCGCACGACCGCGCCCATGGTGTCCGTTGATGCCCCGGTAATCTCGATCCGCCCTCTTGTCATTGCGGCGGCGATGGCATAGGTGGCGGCTTCTATGCGGTCCGGCATGACGAAAAATTCGCATCCTCCCAAAGATTGGACCCCGTCTATTTCGATAGTGTTCGCTTCGCCGTCGGCCGAGCGTTTTATTCGGGCTCCCATTTTGGAAAGCATGGCGATAAGGTCGTCGATTTCCGGCTCCAAAGAGGCGTGTCGTATGACGGTGCGTCCCTTGGCCAGAACGGCGGCCTGTATGGCGTTCACATTGCCGCCGTGCGTTGTTATGGCGGTGCCGTTCGCCGTTTTGACAAGGCCGTTGACGCTCCCGCCGGCCATGCGCCCCCCGATGGCTTTCGCCACGATGTATCCGTGATGGTTTCCGATAGACGCGCCCATGGCCGCGAAAGCGTCCAAATGGGCGTTTATTGGGCGCGACCCGATTACGCATCCCCCGGGAGAAGCCACTTTCGCCTCTCCCGTCCGGCCAAGCAGGGCGCCCAGGACATAGATGGATGCGCGCATTTTCGATACGATCTCATAGTCCGCTTTCACGCTTGAAATCTCTTTCGCTTGGATGCGCATGGAGGCCGAGGCCTTGTCCCGCTCGACTTTCGCGCCAAGCGATTCGATAAGGCGGCATAGGGTGTCTATGTCGCTAAGGTCCGGGACATTGTAAAGGATTACCGGTTCGGGGGTAAGCAGGGCCGCCGAGATGAGTTCCAGGGCGGAGTTCTTCGCGCCGCCGATTCGCACCGACCCGCGAAGGCGGGTGTTTCCTTGGATGACAAGGCTGGACATCAATAAACTCCGTCGAAGTTCGCCCTGGTGGGCGAATCTGATGGTTTCAATGGAGGAGGGGCCGCCCCCGGACGCTCTTCCGTTCCTTCCCTGAAAGCCTCTGATATAATGTCGAAGCGGGCGTCCGACGGCGCGGCGGGCCTGCCCGTGTTGCGGTTGACCCGCATGAAGGTTATCCCGTCGGGCACGCGGAAAGCCACATCTTTCGTCCCGGTCAGGGCTTGCTCCATAAATTCCTTGAATATAGGCGCGGCCAAAGATCCTCCGGCGGCGTATGACCCAAGGGATTTCGGATGGTCGTATCCTATGAACACTCCGGCGACAAGGTCGGGCGTCCCGCCTATGAACCACACATCCCTCTGCTCGTTGCTGGTGCCGGTTTTCCCTGCGATGGTCCTGCCGGGAATGCGGGCCTTCCAGCCCGAGCCCCTCTCGACCGCTCCTTGCATTATGTATACGGTCTGATAAACCGGGACCGGGTCGGCAAGCTGCTTT
>JAIRTB010000055.1 GCA_031255155.1 Rickettsiales bacterium | reverse complement strand
AATGGCTTGCCCGCAAAGTCGGCGGGGCCATATCCCGCTCGCGCATACAGAAACTCGCGCGGGAAGGCCATCTTGCCGACAAAGCCGGCGCCGCCGTATCCGACACCGCGCGCAGGGTGTCGGCGGGCGAGGCTTTTCGCCTTGGCATGGCGCCGCGCGACTGTGAAAAGCCTCCGGTCCCGGAAAACCTTCCCCTCGACATACTTTACGAGGACGACGACATAATCGTAATCAACAAAGCCGCGGGCATGGTCATCCACCGCGGAAACGGCGTCGAAAACGGCACCCTTGTCAACGCTCTTCTATACCATACCAGCGGCAGGCTTTCCTCGATAGGCATAGAGGCCGGGCGGCAGGGAATCGTCCACCGTTTGGACAAAGACACAAGCGGCGCCATGGTCGCCTGCAAAAGCGACGCCGCCCACATCGCAATGTATAAAATGTTCGAAAAGCATCTCGTGCGCAGGGACTATACCGCACTTGTATGGGGATCGCCCCAGCCGAAAAAAGGCGTCATCAAGCGGAACATCGCCAGAAACCCCCGCTTTTGGGCCGAAATGCGCGTCGTCGTGGAAGGCGGAAAAGAGGCCGTGACCCACTATGATACCATTAAAACCTTCACGCGCGCCTCGATCGTCCGGTGCAACCTTGAAACCGGGCGCACCCACCAGATCCGCGTGCACATGAAGTTCACCGGGACGCCCATAATCGGGGACGCCACATACGGCATGGACAACAAATTCGTGCGCTCTATAGCCGACGCGGAAGAAAGGCGCGCGATGGCCGCGGCCGGGCGGCAGATGCTTCATTCCTCGACAATATCGTTTTCCCATCCGGTTTCCGGAAAGCCGGTCGAGCTTGAAGCGCCAATGCCCAACGACATGCTTAAACTGATCGACTTCCTCAACCGCCGCGCTTAGACGATATTCGCCCGAGGAATTTCCCATCCGCCGTTTTTTCCTTGCGAATTGCCCGGCCATGGGGTATAATCCCGCAAGCTTTAACAGAACGAAAGGAACATCAACATGGTAAAAGTCGCCATCAACGGATTCGGACGCATAGGCCGCCTTACTTTCCGCGCTCTGGTCGAATCCGGACGCAACGATATCGAAGTCGCAGCAATCAACGACCTTGGCGACATCTCGACCCAGGCACACCTGCTTCGCTATGACTCCGTCCACGGCCGCCTTGACTCGGAAGTCAAGGTCGAGGGAGACCGTCTTGTCGTGGGGGGGCAGCGCCCCAAATACATCGCCGTCAAGGATCCCGCCTCCCTGCCTTGGAGAGATTTCGGCATAGACATAGTATTCGAATGCACCGGGATATTCACCGACAAGGAAAAGGCCATAGTCCACCTTACCGCCGGCGCAAAGCGCGTCTTGGTATCGGCTCCGTCCAAGGGCGCCGACCTTACCGTGGTATACGGCGTGAACCACACCAAGCTGACCCACGAGCATCTTGTCGTTTCGAACGCCAGCTGCACCACGAACTGTCTCGCTCCGGTGGCGTCGGTGCTGAACGACGCATTCGGCATAGCCCACGGATTTATGACGACAATCCATTCCTATACCGGCGACCAAGTGCCCCTTGACCGCGACCTGAAAGGCAACCTTTACCGCTCGCGCGCGGCGGCATGCAACATCATCCCAACCTCGACCGGCGCCGCGAAAGCCATAGGAGAGGTGATACCCGAGCTTAAAGGCCGCCTTGACGGCGTGGCAACCCGCGTGCCCACCCCCGATGTATCCCTTGTCGACTTTAAATTCGTGGCGAAGAAAAATGTTTCCGCCGAGGAGGTCAACGACGCCATAACCGAGGCCTCGAAATCCCCCAGGTTCAAGGGAATCCTTGGCGTGAACGACGAGGCTTTGGTATCGTCCGACTTTATCCACAACAGTTTCTCCTCTACTTTCGACCTGAACGAAACCAAGGTCATCGAGGGGAACTTCGTCCGCGTAATGAGCTGGTACGACAACGAGTGGGGCTTTTCGAACAGGATGCTGGACACCGCCGCCGCCATCGCCGCCACCATAAAATAGCATTCGGCCGGCGCATGTTCCCGGGAATATTTCAACAGGCCTCGCAAAGAGCCTTGGGATATTTTTCGGCGGCTTTGGAGCGCATCGCCGCGAAGCGTTTTCTCGGCAATTTTCGGCGCATCGTTGCATCGCCATCTTGCCGCCTTGCTGCCGGCGGCTGGCGCGCGGCGGAAATTGGCGGACTTGTCTTGTCGAAAACGGGCGGCTTTGTTTTTTCCGATTCAACAGCGCGTGTCCGCGGGTAATCGAGACGCGTTATTTTTGTCTTGAAAATCGGCCTTGCGCCTATTAAACTCCCTCAACCAACCAAGGAGTCCTTTTTATGAGCGCGAAAAATATGGACGAAATCGTCGCCCTTTGCAAGCGGCGCGGGTTCGTCTTCGCCGGCAGCGACATCTACGGCGGAGTATCCGGAACCTATGACTGGGGCCCCTTGGGCGTCGAGCTTAAAAGCAACTTGAAGCGCTCGTGGTGGCGCTCTATGGTCTATGACCGCGACGATGTAGAGGGACTGGACGCCTCGATCATCGGCAACCGGCTTGTCTATCAGCATTCGGGGCACGAGGACACTTTCCACGATCCGATCGTCGACTGCAAAGACTGCAAGCGGCGGATGCGCCAGGACAAGATGAAGGATCCCGGGCGGTGCGATTTCTGCGGCTCGGCCAACTTGACCGAAGCAAGGCCTTTTTCCCAAATGATGAAGGTCGGAATCGGCGTGATCGACGGCGAGCACGCCTATCTGCGCCCGGAAACCGCGCAAGGGACCTTCATAAACTTCAAAAACGTGCTTGACGCCACATCGCGCAAGCTGCCTTTCGGCATCGCCCAGATCGGCAAGTCTTTCAGAAACGAGATCGCGCCCAGGAACTTCGTTTTCCGGGAGGTCGAGTTCGAGCAGATGGAGCTTGAATTCTTCGTGCGGCCCGGCGAGGATGAAAAGTGGCACGAGCATTGGGTCGCGGCGCGGCGCGACTGGTGGATACGGCAGGGAATCTCCCCGGAAAACCTTGAATTAGAGGTCCACAAAAAAGAGGAGCTTTCCCATTATTCCAAGGCCACGACCGACATACTATACCGCTATCCGTGGGGGTTCGACGAGCTTGAAGGCATAGCGAACCGGACCGACTTCGACCTTGGGTCGCACAGCAAGGACCAAGGCTCTCTCGGGATCGCGGCGCGGGTCAAAGAAAACCAAGATTCCCTTTCCAAGCTTGCCTATGCCGACCCGGCCGACGGCAAGACTTTCGTCCCGTTCGTAATAGAGCCGGCGGCGGGGGTCGACCGCGGAATCCTGGCCCTTTTATGCGAAGCTTACGACGAAGAGGATTTGGACGGAGGGGACAAGAGGGTGGTATTGCACCTGGCCCCGCACATCGCGCCAGTAAAGGCCGCCGTAGTCCCGCTTGCCAAAAACAATCCCCAGATAGTCGCCAAAGCTATCGAAGTGCAGAACATATTAAAGCTTTCCGGCATAGGGAAAATCGCTTTGGAAATGTCCGGCAATGTCGGAAAAAGCTATCGCCGCCACGATGAAATCGGCACCCCGATATGCATAACCATAGATTTCGAAACTTTGGAAAAACAGCCGGAAACCATCACTATACGCCATCGCGACACCATGGGGCAGATCAGGCTGCCCATCTCGGGGCTTATGAACTATGCGAACAATTTTTTCAAGGCGGTATAGGAAAATACCCGGCGGCGCGGGGTTTTAATGGGCCGGATTCCCTTGGCGCCGGCTTGGCGACGGGGTTGCTCATAGGACTTCCCCTGGCGCCGTTTTGACTTGGCAAGCCGGCAATGCAAAGAGAAAGGGGGGAGGCTTGGCAGCCGTCCGTGCGGAAACGAGCGAAAGGCGCAATTTTCGCTTGCGCTTTTTTTTCGCGGAATATATAGTTATTTTTTAGGAAAGAGATGCGAATAATTCTTGTATTATTGGCCGCCTTATGTTTGATCGCGCCGCAAGGGGGCGAGGCCGCTCCGCGCAGGCGCGCACGCGCGGGCAGCTCTAAAAAATCCGCAAAGCGCGCTTCGTCGACCAAAAAGCGTTCGGCGGCGTCGCAAAAACGCGCGGCGAAAACATCCGGCAATCCCTCTCTTGGCGCGGCGGGCGGCGAATCGGCGGCGGACGGGGACAGAGCGGCTATGCCGACCGGGGCGGTCATCGTTTGGAGCTCTTCCAAGCCTCCCAACGGATGGATTTGGGCCGACGGATCGGCCATTCCCCAGGACGAGAGGTTTTCCCGCCTGCGCGACCTTGTCGGCGACAAGGTTCCGGACATGCGCGGAGCTTTTGCCGACAAGCAGCCGTTTTCGCTGAACTATATAATCAAATACTGAACCGCCATGCAGGATTTTTACGCTTTTTTCAACCAACAGCAAACAAGGAGAAAGACATGAAGAAATTTTTGATCGCCGCGCTATTCGCCGCCCTGCCCGTATCGGCCCAGGAAGCGTCAGCATTCAAGGCCGGCATAATGGACGGCGCCAGAATCAACGAAAAGGCCAAGGTCATGCTTTCCATCAACAAGCAAAAGGACAAGGCCGTCGACTCTATGAAGGCCGATGTCGAAAAAAAGCGCAAAGAACTTGAAAAAAAAGAGGCCGAGCTTAAAACCAAGCAGCTTGTCATGAGCGAGGAGGCTTTCCGCAAAGAAGCCGCCGCTTTCCAGCGCGAAGTCATAGATTTCGACAAGGCCATGGCCGAGCGCGACCGCAGGGTCAAGCAGGCTTTCATCGACGCCTTGCGCAAGCTGCAAGAGGACTATTTGGACGACATTATCCGCGGCATCGGGAAAAAGCACGGCTTCGACGCCATCCTTTACGCCCAATCCATCGTGCCTATCAACAAATCCCTTGATGTAACGGACGAGATCATCCTCGAGCTGGACAAGAAAGTCAGCGAGTTCGAAGTAAAGATATAAGGCGCGGCGTTGAGGAAAATAATCCCATTGCTTTTATTATTTTCCCATCGCGCTTTCGCGGCGAGCTTCGACGAGTGGAAGTCCCGGTTTTCGGCCGACGCCGTCGCAAAGCACAAAATTTCCAGGGCCGCCGCCAAAGCCGTGTCGGATGCCGCGGCCTTTGTCCCCAAAGCGATCGAGCTGGACCGCCGCCAGCCCGAATTTGTGAAGACTTTTTGGAAATACCACGACGCCGCCCTGACCCAGGCACGGGTGGACGAGGGGCGGCGGATGCTGCGCCGTCACGCGAAAATGCTTGGCCGGGTGTCGCGGAAATACAAAGTCCAGCCCCATGTGCTTTTGGCTTTTTGGGGAATGGAGACCAACTATGGCCGGAACTTCGGCGGCTTTTCAATCGCAAGCGCCCTGGCGACCCTGGCTTTCGACGGAAGACGGGCGAAATTCTTCGCCGGAGAGACGCTTGACTTCATGCGCATCGTCGCCAAGGGGAACCTGTCCGCCTCGGCAAAAGGCTCGTGGGCCGGGGCGTTCGGCAATTTCCAATTCATGCCCTCTACTTTCATCAAATACGCGGCGGACGGAAACGGCGACGGAAAGATCGATATTTTCGGCAATCTGGACGACGCTTTTTCCTCGGCGGCGAACTATCTTTCCTCGATCGGGTGGAACGGGCGCGAGCGGTGGGGCAGGGCCGTGCGCTTTCCCACAGAGTGCGCGCGGTGCTGGGACCTTGCGAACCTATACGAATACATGCCTGTCGACGAGTGGGCCAAAATCGGCGTCGCGGCCTATGACGGCTCGGCATTGCCCGCGTCGAAAATAGAGGCCGCGCTGATCATGCCACAAGGCGACACGGGCCCAGCTTTCCTTGTCTATCCCAACTTCAAGCGCATAATGAAGTGGAACGCGAGCGTTTCCTATGCCCTGTCGGTCGGCCTGCTTGCCGACGCGATCATCGGCGCGGGGGGCGCCCTTGACAAAAAACCGGACATCGACGCCAGGCCTTTGAGCATAGACCAGCTTCGCATTTTACAGCGCCGCGTAGGCTCCACCGACGACGGCGTTTTGGGACGCGCCACTTTGCGCGCCGTGAAAAAGCATCAGGCGGAGCTGCTTGCCCGCGGATTCTCGCACTATAAATCGGGGCGGCGCATAGTTATCGACGGGTATCCGGACATGGACCTTTTCGAGATGGAAGATTGAAAAACCGCGCATTCCATCCCGATCATTTCGATTTTTTCCAAAGGGCGCTTGGTCATGTATGTTCAACACACTCCCGGCGCGCCCCTTGGAAAAAAATATGTGTAAAATTTCGCCGCACATGTCGCCGAAATTTTCGAGGTTTTATGGGAAAGTTTTAATGGAGGTATGAAATGAAAAAACTACCTAAAACCCTGCGCGGAGAGAGGGTCGTCCTGCGCACTTTGCCAGCGTCGTTCGAGGCGGCGAGGCGTCTGTTCGACTTGGTAGAGGCGAATCGGGCCCACATTTCGAAATTTCTCGACTGGCCCATGAAAGTCAAGCGGGCGGAGGACGAATTCGAGATGCTTGCGCGCCAAAAGGCCGAGCGGAAAGAAGGAACGTGTTTCCATTATGGAATCTTCGCCGGCCGCCGCCATATCGGAATGATCGACGCCCATGCCATATCGGAAAAGCACAAATCGGCCGATATAGGCTATTGGCTTGACCGGGACGCATGCGGCCGGGGATTCATGTCCGAAGCCGTCGGAGTTTTAGAGCGCGCGGCTTTCTCGGCCGGGTTTATCAGGCTTGCAATAGGGTGCGATGTCGAAAACAAAGCCTCGGCCAATGTCGCAAAGCGATGCGGATACACACTTGAAGGAGCTTTCCGGCGCGATAACTTCAACGGGCTTTCCGGCCAATTTCGGGATTCGTATTGGTTCGCGAAAATCAACGACAAAGGGCTATCGAAACTGAGGGCGCAAAAGCCTCGGGCTTGACCAAAATCCGAAATTCGAACGCGGCGGGACGGGGCGCGAGTGCAGGCGTGGGTGCCGGTGCCGGGATTTTCGGATCTTGTCCCTAGCGCGGATTTACTTTGGACTTGGGCGGCCGGGGCGCCGGGATTTATAGCGCCAGCCTTTCCTCGACCAGCCGGCTTGCTATGGCGAGGACCTCTTCTTTCGTCTTGTCGCTGGAATCCAGCACCACCGCGTCGTCGGCGGCGATCATCGCCCCGGGGCCTTTCCTTGTTCGGTCGATCTC
>JAIRTB010000034.1 GCA_031255155.1 Rickettsiales bacterium | reverse complement strand
GGAAAATTCGGCCGTGTCCCCTGCCTGTTTGCCCATAAGGGCGCGCGCGATGGGCGATTTGTAGGATACCATCCCGGACGAGGGGTCGGCTTCGTCGTCGCCTACGATCTGATAGGTTTTTTCCTCGTCCGTATCGCATTCGACGATTCGCACCGAGGCCGAAAATTTCACTTCGGCGCAGGAAACTTTAATGGGGTCGATTCGGTCGATAGCGGCGATTCGCCCCTCTAAATAAGAGATCCTGGATTCGATGAAGCCTTGGCGCTCTTTCGCGCTGTGGTATTCGGCGTTTTCGGATAGGTCGCCCAGGGCGCGGGCGTCTTGTATGGCCGAGATAATGGCGGGGCGCTGGTTGTATTTCAGGTCGTAAAGCTCGGCTTCAAGCTTTTCCGCGCCTTTGCAAGTCATGGGTATTCTGTCCATTTGGTCCCTCTTTTAACAAAAAATCCCCCGCCGCCCAAAGGCGCAAGACAGGCTTTTTTATTTCCGGTTGTTGCGGGTATGATAGGGCTAAGCTCGCGGCGTGTCAAGCAGTTCTTTGTCCAGCTCGTTTTGCTTCTTTACCATGATGGCTTGCAGTTCGGCCTTTATGCGGGCGATGTCGTGCGCCGAAGCGTTCTTGGGGACAAAGACGAAATCCCCCGCTTCGCAAACGCTGCGGGAAAAAGGCATGACAAGCATATAGCGGTCCCAAGTATTCAGGAATTTCGCGCGGCTTGCGCTGATATAGAAAGGCACGATGGGGGCGCCGGTCTTGCGTGCGAACAAAAATGCGGAATCCGTCTTGAATTTCATGGCCGGGCCCGAAGGTCCGTCCGGAGTAATCCCAAGCGACGAGCCGGATTCAAGGGTCTTTACGGCCTTGAATACAAGGTCCCTGGTCTGCCTTGCCGAAGTCTTGTCCGCAAGGATCCTGCGAAAGCCGAGCAGTCCGTATATGTATGACATGATCCTGCCGTCGCGCGAGTTTGAGAAAATGCCGTAAAGGGGCCGCCGCACATTAGCGCGCCAAACCTTGGTCATGAAAAGCCCGCGGCTGTGCCAAAGCACGGCGATTATTGGTTTGCCCGAGCGGACATGGTTCTTCATCTTCCTGACATTGCGGTATTCCATAGGGGAAAGCAGCTCGATGATTCGCACGATAAGGGCGATTATGCAGGCGCATGCGAACGCTACGACGGAAATCGAGAATATGCGTTTAAGGAGCAAGGGTGTCTTTCGCTTGGTTTTCATCAATCCTCCGGCTGCGAGTCGTCGTCAAGGACGGTTTCGGGCGCGGCGGCTTTGGCGCGCAGGCGCGCGGGCAAGATGGGCGCCCTTGCGATCTTGTCCTCTTTTTCGATATAGACGGACGAAGCTGGTAGGGCGAATTGCGCGCCCGCTTCCTCGACGATTTCCTTTATGCGCAGCAACAATTCCTCTTTTATGCGCAGATAGTCGATCCAAACGTTCGTCGATGTGAAAAGGTATACCAAAAGCTGGACCGCGGAATCGCTGAAAAAGTCAAGCCGGACCTGCATCATGGCCTCGGGCGGATTGACGAAGTTCTGGGACATGGCGGCGTATCGCTCGATCTCGTTCCGTATGTGTTTAAGCTGCTCGACCGAGGTGCGCAGCTCCAATCGCAGGCTCCACTCGATTCGGCGGTATAGGCGGTTGGAAACATTGATCACGGCGCCGTCGGCAAGGGTGTTGTTCGGCACGAACATGGGGGTCTTGTCGAACTTGCGGATCTTGGTGCTGCGGAATCCGATGTTCTCGACTATGCCTTCCAAGGGGACGGGATGGGAATCGATTCGCACGATGTCGCCGACATTGAAACGCTTTTCGACAAGTATGGACATGCCCGCGATGACGTTTTTGAACATGTCTTGGGCGCCAAGGGCCACGGCCATTCCGACGATCCCGAGGGAGGTGATCAGGGCCGAGACTTCGACGCCCCAGTATTTGAGGATCACGCTTGTCCCGATGACCGCGACGATAAAGCGCACCGCGCGCACGAACCAGGTTATGACTACATCGTGTGTTCCGTCGTCGTCCCGCCCGCGCATGGAAAGGGCGGCCGGCCGGACCAGGCTGTATAGTATCCAAGTCGTGTTGAAAGCCAGGATCGACCTCCATAAAGCATGCGTGTATGGGGCGATCTTCAAAGGAATGGGCAGTATGGATATGCACGCGTATGCCGCCGCGGACAAAGGAATGAATTTGAGGGGGGCTATGATGCCGAGGGCGCATTGCTCGTATTCGTACGGGGCCTCCCTATCCCGCATTATTTTTATGGAGAACGCGCCGGCGAGAGATATGATGCCGCGGACGGCCAAAGCCGCAATGAAGACGCAAGAGCAAAGGAACAGACGCCCCATGTGCGTTTCTTTGGCCCAAAAAGAAAATGCCGCGGCATCCAGCCATCCGGAATCGAAAAAATCAAGCATCTCTCACCACAAAGCGATTATAAATGAGGGAATTGTTTAAGTCAAGGCGATTCATATCGTGAATAGGCGGCGCGGACAAGGGCGCATTCCTCGGGCGAAGCGCCCGCCGCGGCCATTCTTTCGGCACAGGTGGCGATATAGTCAAGCTCGGCTATGAATCCGCGCGTCTGGGCGAAGTTGATGTCGACAACCCACGAGGCAAGCCCCGCGATCTCGTCGGCCTTGGTTTTGATAAGGCGATAGTCCACGGTTTCGCCCCCGCGCTCGACGGCTTCCCTCGCTTCCGTGGAAAGGCCGCTGCCCCGCGTCGAAAGCAGCGATGGAATATAGTGCCGGACGAAATCGCGCATGTTGCCAAGCTTGTCCGCGTCGCGGAGCAGTTTCGCGACGGTCCCGGCCGATTTTTTGGCCTCGGCGTCCATGGCCGCGTAAAGCGGGTTGGCATAGTCTATCGCATGTTTGTCGTGCTCCTCGATGGCGAATAATATCGCCGGATCGTCGAATTTCCCAATCCGCTGCAACAGCGCGCGTGCATGCGCTCCGTGTCGGAAAGATAGGTCGCCCAAAGTCTGGTAAAATCGCCCGAGGTCGTGTAGAAGTGCCGCGACGCCGGCCTTGCGCGCATCGGCTTCGGACAGGCCGGGCATAGAGGAAACGATGTCCGTCATGGCGGACTCGACCTGGAAAGTGTGGCGGACTTTGTGAACCATCCATGCTTGCGACCTTTCGTCCCCGGACGTGCGCGGCAGGTTTTCGAAGTATGCGTCGAGTATGATTTTCGAAGCCGAATCTCTGTCGTTCATGTCATCCCCTTGCAAGCGGTAAAAGCAGGATCGTCGCCGCCAGGACAAAGGTCGCGATCTGCGAGTTCATAAGCACTACCATGCCGAAAGTCCCGCCCCTTTCGCGCGCCCCCTCGGCCATGGTGCCAAGGACAAGGGAGACAAGCGGCGCCAGGATTGCCGTGCCAAGCATAAATGCCGCCAAAGCGCCATAGCTTGCCGCGGGCAGGACTCCGGCCGTGATAATGACGATGGTGGCGGCGTATAGCATGGTTTGCCCGGCGGCCTGTCGGCGCTTGTGCTCCAACAGCAGGCACCTTGACACCATGGCGATCTTGCGCAGGTTGGCGATGATAAGGAACATTGCGGCGAATAGTCCGATGGCGACATCCGTCTGGAAAATCCCTATGTCCGCGCGGCGGTTCGATATGAACTCCAAAGCTTCGCAGAAAATGTGGAACAAAGCCATGTTGTTCAATGCGCGGGCTATGTGCCGGAAAGACTCGCTCCGCTCCGCTCCGGCGCCGGGCGAAGCTTTGAACAGCATGCCTCCGCTGGCTCCGATGCAGGCCAGTCCGAATCCGTATGAGCCGCCCCAGGCCGCCGCTACGCCGACAAGGGCGCAAAGGAACATGATGTCGATGGCGCAGGCGCCCAAGATCTTGACCATTCCGCCAAGGAATCCGACGGGCTTGCCGCTCTGCTTCGCGCGGCCAAGATATGACGGCAGGTCTTGCAGTATGAATCCGACCAAAACGCCCCCGGCCAATATCCCCGCGATGTTGAAGGAAAGCGAGAAGTGCGTGCAGGCCCACGCGGATGCGGCGGGGAATAGTATGATGGTCGAGAATTTGCCCACGATTTCTGCTTTCGCCGGGGACAGCCTTGCCAAAGCGAATTGGACGCCCATGCATAGGTTGGATAGTATGGCGAACGCCAGGCTAAGTATGAAAGGCAGGTTGATAAGGGCGAATCTGGGCATGTCCGGACCGAAGAATTTGGCCATTTCAGAGGTGGGAATCTGGCTGCCCAATACGCTTGCCGCCAATACGAAAGAAAAAGATGTCGATATGTCGTCTATGGATTTCAGCAGGCAGTATTTCAAGGTTCCTTCGTTCAAAAAAGCGGCCGCGGCGCTGGTGACGGCGATGCCAGCGGCCGAAACCGTGGCGAAAGCGTACATCGAGGAGAATACATCGTCCAAGCTGGTAAAAAAAGCCGCCCTTGCCGCGCCCAGCATGAGCATAAGGATGGCGCCGCCCGCGATCTCTGCCGCGCGCGAGTAAAAATGCTCGCGCTTGGCTTTGCCGCGCCGCCGCCCGAAAATATAAAGCGCCGCCGCCTCGACCGCGAAAACGGCCCCGGCTATGAACATGCATAACGGTATCCACTCGTCCGCCGTTTTGAAAAACATGCTGGCCTCTCCTATTGGCCCGATTCTATAAGGATGCGGGCGGATTGTCAAATCGCGGTGAAGCAAAGGGCCCTCTCGCACCCGCTCAAATCCCTGCGTCCGCCCGAAAACCGCATGCCGCGGAATATCTCGCGCACGGCCTCTCCCTGGCCTTCCCCGATTTCAAGGATGATCTTCGCGCCGGCCGGGAATTCCTGGGCCGCGATGGCGCGATAGAAACAAAGCCCGTCCTCTCCGCCGTCGATGGCGCGCCAAGGTTCGAACTCCCGCACATCTGGCATAAGGGTGCGCGCCTCGGCCGTCGGCACATAGGGAGGGTTGGATAGGATAATGTCGAACGATCCAAGGTCGATTGGGGCGGTGAAATCGGCTTGCAGGAATTCGACTCTACGCTCCATGCCCAATGCTTGGGCGTTCGCGCGGGCGCAAGCTATGGCGCCTGAATCTATCTCGAACCCCGCGCCGGATGCCGATGCCAGGTTGCCAAGCATCGCTATGACAAGGCATCCGCTCCCGCTGCCAAGGTCCGCTATGCGCAAAGGCCGCTCCCTCGGCGCAATGTCAAGGGCCAGTTCGACCAAAGCCTCGCTGTCCGCGCGGGGAATAAGGACCGACCTGTCGACAAGAAAGTCCATCCCGTAAAAGCCCCGCGTTCCGGTAATGTATGCCACGGGCTCTCGCCGTACGCGCCGGTCGATCATGGCCGAAAAAGCGGTTTTCTGCGCTTCCGTCGGACACTCCCGGCATAACCGTGGATCCGCCCCGATAGCATGGTGGAAAAGAATACGCGCGTCAATGGCGGCCGATTCGATTCCGGCGCGCTCCAAAGCCTTGCGCCCCTCGGTGCATAGGTCCATTATTTCTTGAATTTGGCCCTCTCGATGGCACCGCCGAGTATGTCGCCAAGCAAAGCTCCGGAATCCGCCGAGCCGTATTCCTTGACGATTTTTCTTTCCTCGTCTATCTCGTGGGCCTTTATGGAAAGGGTCAGGCGGCGGCTGACGGAATCGATGCCGATGATCTTGGCGTCGACCTTTTCGCCGACGGCGAAACGCTCGGGCTTCTGCTCGCTACGGTTGCGCGATATCTCCGAAGTCTTGATGAATCCCTTCATGCCGTTGACATCGACATAAAGCCCGTCCGGCGAAGTTTCGGTTACATGGGCGGTCGCGATTTCGCCTTTGCGGACGCTGCCGAAAGATTCGGCCACGACATCGCGCTCCAATTGCTTTATGCCAAGGGATACGCGCTCTTTTTCAGGGTCGATTTCCAGGATTTTGGCCTTGACGGATTTCCCGCGCGAAAAATCTTTGACGGCTTCTTCGGACGGTTTGTTCCACGATAGGTCGGACATGTGCGCCATTCCGTCGATGTCCGGAGTAATGGCGATGAAGACGCCAAACTCGGTTATATTCTTGATCTCGCCCTCGATGACCTCGCCTACGAAATGGCTGTCCGCGAAAGCGACCCAGGGGTTGGATTGGGTCTGCTTCAAGCCGAGGGAAATTCTGCGCTTGTCGCGGTCGATTTCAAGTATCATGACCGAGACCTCCTCGCCTATGGAAAGCAGCTTCGACGGAGCTACGTTTTTCTTGGTCCAGGAAAGCTCGCT
>JAIRTB010000007.1 GCA_031255155.1 Rickettsiales bacterium | reverse complement strand
TTCATTATGCCTATCGAGCCGACCACAAGCGAAATGCTGGCTATGCTGGCAAGCAGAATCGAAAGATAACGACCGACATCGCGTATAGTGTTCAGCATCTCGGTCATATCGTCTATACGGAAATCGTTCTCGGCGCTGGGCTTGATCCGACGAGTCTCGCGCAGGGCCGCCTCGATAAGCAGCTTGGCCTTTTCAATATTCTGCTCGGCGTCGACCTGGGCCATTATATAATTGACGCGATTCGGAATCCAGCTGCCCTGGATCCGACGGCGATAGGTCGTTATAGGCATTATGACGGCGGCATCCTGGTCCTGGCCGCCGATGCCCTGGCCCTTGGCTTTCAACAGTCCCTTGACGACGAAAGGGACATTCCTTATGCGCACGACCTCGCCTATCGGATCGGCGCCGTGGAAAAGCTCGGTCTTCAAGGTCTGCCCTATCAAGACGACCGCCGTGCCGCTTCGGACATCGCGGCCGGTAATAGGCTCGCCCTCTTCTATCTCGTAATTACCGGTGCGCATGATATCGGGGGTGCCGGCCTGAATCTGCACCATATAGTTCTCGTTCTTATAGACTATTTGGCCGCTGCCGTTCACTATGGGAGAGACGGCCCGAAGATATTTGTTCGACCTTATCGCGTCGGCGTCCTGAACCTTTATAACCGTCATGCCGCTGCCGCGGACGCCGGCGCTTGTCGTATATTCGGGCCGGATTATCAACAGATTAGACCCTATGCCGGAAAGCGAATCGTTTATCATATTTTGAACCGTCTGGCCCGCGGCGACCATTATCACGACCGCGCACACGCCTATGATAATGCCCAGCATCGTAAGGAACGAGCGCAGCTTGTTCGCATGGAGCGAGATAAGCGCCTCGCGGAAGACGGCGTTGAGCATGGACAGCGATTTGCTTTCGACCTTCATTTTATCTCGTATTCGACATTGACGACGGCAACGGCTTTCTGCCTTGTGGAAGACCTGCGAGTATCTCCGCCGCAATATTCGTTCGCCCGGCAGCCCAAAGGAAGCATATTAAACCGAGTATAGCTCACGCGCACCACGCCGCCCAGGCGGATTTTGGCGGCGTCGGCTATTTTTTCGGCCTCCGCGCGCGTCTTAGCCACGGCTTTGGACATAAGATCGGGCTTTATCGAATCGACAGTGGTAAAAGAGTATTGGATCTGGTTGTCATAGTTGTTTTCCTTGCCGAACACTATGCCCTTTTCGACAAGGGCCGAGACATCGCCTGACGCCTTTTCCACAAGGGCCGTATTTTTGGAGATCACGACCACGGGCTGGGACAAAACATAACGCGACAGGCTTTTATCGTCGCGGCCGAAAGCATTGGCCTCTTTGTCGGTGACGACAAGTTCGCCTATCCTTATCTCGCCATCCGAAAAGCCGTTGCCTTTCAGAAAATCCACCACGATTTTCTTTTGCTTTTCCATGGAGGCCTTCATCTGGGGCAGGCTTGCCCCGGCGATGTTTATAAACGGGCGCCAGATGGCCAAATCCGCCTTTACAAACTCCTCGGCGGTCGCCTCGACGGCAATGGTTTTGGCAAAATTCAGCTCGCTTTTCGTAGCGCGGCCCACGGCTATGCCCAGCCCGAGCACGGCAAGGCCGAGGACCGAAGCAACGGCCAGCGGCTTTTTTTCCAAGAATTTATTATTTTTCATTGTTTCCTCCTTTGATTATATGTTCGGCGATCGTGCCGGGAAGGCGCGACAGGTCGAGCTTCCAAGTAAGCTTGTGCAATGGCTGGACGGCGGAAAGACGGGCGAATTCCCCTCTGTTCCACGGGCGATAGAGGGCCGAGCCGATGGGGTCTTTGTCTTGAACAACCGGCATAGCCTCGATTTCCTTTTTCGCCCGAGGGTCGTTCTTTACAAGCGCTTTCAGCATAAGGTGCAAATAGAGGTATTGCACCGCAACAGGCTCGCACCGCCAATACTCGAACAAAAGCGCGCGCATAGCCTTGACGATATAATCGCCCTGCTTTGCGTATAGCACACAGCTGCCATAGACGGACCATTGCGCGGGACCGGCAGTCCTATACGCGAAAAAGCCGCCCGTAAATTTTGGCATGGGCGCGGTCATGAAATTTGTAGCGTCAAGCCATATTCCGCCATGCCTTGCAAGAAGAGCTATGCGCAAAACATCGCTGAACGCCGCCTCGCCAATCTTGCCGCGGGCGCGCTTTTCAAGGACAAAATCCGGGATATTCACCCATTTCGATATGGAATTGCCATCAAGGACAACCTGGCGGTCGCCAACAAATTTCTTGACCGAGGCCAAGCAAGATTTGACTATGGGCGGGGCATTTTTAGCCCCTTGGCGCCAGAATTGGAATACAAGCCGGCAGCCGCCTTTGGCAGCACCTTTCTCGGGCGGGTATTTTTTCAAAAGCTTTGGCAGGCGGGCGACATATTTCCTTGCAAGATACGCCTCGACATGCGGCGGAGAAAACGGATCGAGCAAATCCCGCACCACATTCCGCCACCTTTTCGACGGAATAAAGCCGCACACCAGGTTCGCAAGCGCCGTGCCTATACGGCGGATTTTATATCCAACAAGGGTCATTCGCCATGCTCTCCCTTAAAGCCTTCGACCGCGCCGTCATACCGCACCACCCCGTCCCGGATATAGACCAGCCTTTTCGCATATTGCGCTATATCCGGCTCGTGCGTGACGATAACTATCGTCTTGCCCCGAGCGTTCAATTCCGAAAACAAATCCATAATCTCGTCGCTTGTCCTTGTATCAAGATTACCGGTAGGCTCGTCCGCAAGCAACAGGCTCGGCCGGTTCACAAGGGCCCGGGCTATGGCCACGCGCTGCTGCATGCCCCCGCTGATCTGCGCGGGAAAGCGGTCCATGAAGCCGCCAAGCTTCACCGATTTCAAAATCTCTTCGGCGCGGGCATGCTGAGCCTCCAAGCCCGCGCCGGAATAAATCATAGGCATGCACACATTGTCCAAAATCGTGCGGCGCATAAGCAGGTTGAAGCCTTGGAACACGAAGCCTATCTTTTTATTGCGCACGGCGGCCAAGCCGTCGTCGTCCATGGCGGACACAAGCGTTCCGTCGATAAGATACCCGCCCTTGGTCGGCTTGTCCAGACAGCCCAAAATGTTCATAAGGGTCGATTTGCCCGAGCCGCTTGGCCCCATGATCGCGACGAACTCGCCCTCCTCTATATTGAAATTTATGTCGTGAAGAACGGGGTAATCCTGTCCTCCATCCATATAGTAGGTTTTGAAGACATGCTGTATTTCGATGACGCTTCTCATTACCTGCGGCCGCCGCCCATGGGTCCGCCGCCGCGGCCGCCAGAGGGCCTTTGACCCCGGCTACGCTCGGCTCCGTCTCCATAATCGGTTATAATCATGTCGCCTTCCTTGATCTCGTCGCTTTGGATTTCGGCAAACGAGCCATCGCTTACCCCCTTGGTGATCTTGACCGCCTCGATGGCCTTGTCCCGCGCGTTAAAGCGATAGAGGAACCCCTGGGCATTGCCCAACTTTCTGTCCTTGGGATAGACGACCTTGGATTGAATGGCCTCGACGGGACGATATTGAAGCGCCGCGTTCGGGGCGGCCAAGACATTCTTCCGTTCAAGCGTATTTATCTCGACGAACGCGGTCATGCCGGGCAAAAGCCGCCCGTTTTTGTTGTCGATTTTGACGATCACATTATAAACGACGATATTCTGCTCTGTCTTTGGGTTCAAGCGAATCTGATCGACCACGCCCTTAAATGTTTCGAGCGGAAAAGCGTCGACATTGAAATCGACGCTTTGGCCGGGCTTGATGGTGCCGATGTCCGCCTCGGATATGCTTGCCTCGATCTGCATCTTCTTCAAATCCTCGGCGATGACGAACAGGGTCGGCGCGCTGAACGACGACGCTATGGTCTGGCCCTCCTCGACCGCCTTGCTTATAATCACGCCGCTTACCGGCGAGCGGATTTCGGCGTAGCCCAAGTTCAACTTGGCCCTTTCAAGCGCGGTTTTGGCCGATATATAATCGCTGTTCGCGACGGCAAGGTCAATCTCGGCCTGGTCCAGCGAGATTTTCGCGGTATAACCCGCCCCGAACAATTCCAGCTCGCGCGATTGATTCAAAGCGGCGTATCGCAGCCTTGCCTGGGCCTGCTCGACACGGGCCGTCGCGGACTTAAACTCCTCTTCGAGAGTCGACTTGTCAATCACGGCAAGCAGCTGGCCCTGCTTGACCGAATCGTTATAGTCCACGAAAATCTTGTCCACTATGCCGGAAACCTGGGCGCCGACCGAGACAAGATTCACGGGGTTGACATTGCCGTTCGCGCTTATCTGCGCCCGAATCGAGCGCCGGGAAACCGCCGCATATTCAAAATCGCCCTCTTTTAGAACGACCGATTTTCCTCTTCCGAAAATAGAGCGGAAAACAAGCAAAACAATCACAACCGCAACGGCCCATTTGAACCACTTGCGCTTATAAAATCTCGCTTTGGCGACCAGCGGCCGACCGGCAACATCATCCATTCAGATTCCCTCCAATTTACTCGTCAATTTCCGGCAAAACAGGATTTTCCGCCCACAGAGGACTATCCGGCTTGGCAAGCGGAGTGCCGCCAAGCTCTGCCGTATCTTCGACGGCATCGGCGGCAACGGGCTTTACCTTGGCTTCCTTGGCCTTGGAATCATCCTCCACAAGGGGATCGGGGGACCGGGCGGCAACGGGCCCGGACCGCAACCCGCCATCGCCCTCACGAGGCCAAGCCTCGGCGTCGCGCAGGTTTTTAAGGGAAAGCTCGCCGCTGGCGCGAAGCAAGGCCACGCGGTAAATATACAGCCCGTATTGAGCGTCGATCTTTTCCTTGCGCGCGGAGACAAGGCGCGACTGGGCATCGAGCAAGCTTATTATATCGCCCTTGCCCGCCTGATACGAGCCGCGGGCCACATGCTCGCTTTCGCTTGCGCTGTCGAACATCTTTTTCGCCAACTCGAACGATTTCAGCGAAGTTTTATAATCGTTATAGGCGTTGACCACGGCAAGCTCGACATCCTGCTCTTTCAACCTTACCTGTTCGCGCGCAAGGGCATAGAGATACTTTGCATTGCGCAGGGAATAGGTCGTGTCGAATCCGCTGAAAATCGGGACGGACAGGCGGACGCCAAGCGCGTGGGTAGAGCGGTCTATGCCCGTGCCGGTGTTGTTGTCGTCGTCCACCTTGACATTCCAGTTGCTTTCCGCAAACGCGGACAAAGTCGGGAAAAAGCTTGCGCTGTTATAGCGGACATCGGCATAGGCCGCGTTCATATCGGCCACCTTGGCCGCCAAATCCGGCCTTTTCGCAAGCGCCGTCTCGACAATCTCGCCGACCGAGCGCCGGACGGGGTCGTCGTCGCTGATCTCCAACGGCTTGGCAAGAGAAACCGTCAAAGACGGAGAAAGCCCCAAGGATTGCATCAAGTTCGCCTTGGCCGTCCTTACGACCTGCTCTTGCCTTGCGACATCAAGCTGGGCCTGGACAAGCTGGGTCTCGGCCTGCAACCTGTCGGCCTTGGAGCTCATCCCAAGCTCGAATTTCTTGGAGGCAAGCTCGAACGCCTTTTCGACGGTCTCGACATTCGCCTTGGCCGCCGCCAACCCCTCGATAGCGGACAAGGACTGATAATAATTGGAGATCGCGATATACGCCACATCCTGCAAAGTAGAATTATACATGAAATTGCGGCTGTTCATGGTTTGGAACGCGTTCTCGGAAGCAGAACCGCGCCGCCCGAAATCATACAATAGCCAATTCAAGCTTGCCCCGAACCCAGCGGAATTGGCAACCTGGTCGGGAAGGGTGCGGTCGGTATAGTTGAACCGGGTTATATTGCGGCCATAACTTGCGTTCGCGGAGAGGCTTGGGAAATAGGACGAGAGCGACTTGCGATAGACGGACTGGGCCGATTTCGCGGACAGCCACGCCGCGCGGGTATTGCTGTTGTTGCACATGGCAAGCTCGATCACATCGGCAAGGTCCAGCTCGTCAGAGGCGAGATCTTTCGAAAAACGGCACGAGGCGGACAGCTGCGCCAACGAAGGCTCGGCCGCATTTACCACGGGCGCAAGCGCTATGACCAACAATATCGACAAACAGAATTTATGCATATCCCTCTCCTTAAACTCGCGTCTTGGGATTATATATGCTTAGCGGGCGCAAAGCAAGCGGTTTTTAGTTTGTCAAAAGATGGACAAACCGGAAAATATCGGCACCGGTTGGTGGCACACGGCCCGAATCATCGGAGATAAAAACAAGGAACAACACCTCAATGATAAGCAATAGAGGGGTGTGGGCAAGCGTGGGATACCTATGGGAGTTTATAGACAGAAGCTCGTCGCAGACAGCCTGTTCGTCCTCGAGCCGCTTGTTTGCGGGCGGCGATTCGGGTTCTGCGTCGTCCGACCGCTCGGCCCGCGGGGTTCGCTATGCGTATTATGCGCTCTCCACTGCGGGTGCGGGTAGCGGGGTGCGTGCCGCGAGCCTTGATGTTGGGAATTAGACGAAATGGGCGGGGGTCAAGCTTATAGAAAAAAGCCCCGCCGAAACGGGGCTTGTGGAGATTCAAAGAACAATCCGCCTTGCGCCAGGCGTTATTTCTTTATTTCTTTATTTCTTTTCCTGATACTCGGC
>JAIRTB010000022.1 GCA_031255155.1 Rickettsiales bacterium | reverse complement strand
AAACGAGCTTGAAAAAGACCAGCTGCGCCTATACGAACTTGTCTGGAAGCGGGCGATCGCATGCCAGATGGCCCCGGCCGAGCTGGACCTTGTCGCGGCGGACATAGAGGACGGAAAGGGCTCGGCCTTCCGCGCGAACGGATCCATGGTCGCCTTCGACGGATTCATGGCTCTTTACCGCGAGGACACCGACGACGCGGACGGGGACGACGAGCAAAAAATGCTGCCCCTTATGAACACGGGCGACGCCGTATCCGCGTCCGAGATCAAGCCCGAGCAGCATTTCACCCAGCCCCCGCCCAGATTCGGCGAGGCCTCGCTTGTCAAGCGGATGGAAGAGCTTGGCATAGGGCGGCCGTCGACATACGCGTCCATCCTGTCGGTAATACAGGACCGCGGGTACGCCTCGCTTGAAAAGAAAAAATTCGTCCCGAGCGAGCGCGGCCGAATCGTATCCGCTTTCTTGGAGCGTTTTTTCCCCAAGTATGTCGAAAACGACTTCACCGCCTTTATGGAGGACGAGCTTGACGAGATTTCCAACGGGAAAAAAGATTACCGCGAGGTCCTCGGCGAATTTTGGGGCGGGTTCTCTCCGGCCGTGGCCGCGGGCGCCGGGCTTGCCACCACATTCGTAATAGACGAGATAAACCGCGACCTCGCGCAGCATTTCTTTCCTCCGCGCGCGGACGGAGGCGACCCGCGCCTTTGCCCGGAATGCGGCAAGGGCCGGCTGTCCGTGCGCCTTGGCAAATACGGCGCCTTTATCGGATGCTCGGACTATCCCGCATGCAAATACACCAAAAACCTTGATTCCGCCTCGGCGGCCTCGGCGCAAGCGGCCGAGGGCGAGCCGTCCGTATCCGGCCAGGGCCAGGGGCAAGAGCTTGGCAAATCGCCCGAGGGGATCTCCGTCTATCTTAAAAACGGCATATACGGCCCGTATGTCCAGCTTGGCCCCGCGGCGGAAAAGGGCGACCCGCGCGGTCCGGTCCGCGCCTCGGTGCCAAAAGGCGTCATGGTGGATTCCCTTACCATAGAGCAGGCTTTGTTCCTGCTATCCCTGCCCCGAGCATTGGGCGCCGACTCCGACGGGACGGAGATAACCCTGCACACCGGGCGATACGGACCCTATGTCAAAAAAGGCGACGCCATAGCCAATGTGCCGTCGGCGGCCAGCCTTTTCGATGTGGGCATCGCCCAGGCCAAGGAATTCCTTGCCGGATCGGCGGCAAAAACCCGCGGCAAAACCCTTGGCCCTCATCCCGCGGACGGCAAGCCCGTGGTATATTACGCCAAGGGCAAGTGGGGCCCCTATGTCCAGCACAACCGCACTTTCGCCAATGTCAAGGAGCCTGAGGACGAGGTAAGCCTCGACCTGGCCCTTGCCAAGCTTGCCGCGAAAGAGAAGAAATAGGCTTTGAAAAAGGAAAACCGGCCTTCGCCGCCGATATCCCCGAACCGTGGAAAAAAGAAAACGAAAGCTATAAAATGAGCGGACACAGCAAGTGGGCGACCACAAAACACCACAAGGCTCTTGTCGACGCCAAGCGCGGCAACCTATTCACCAAACTTGCCAAAGAGATAACCGTCGCGGCGAAGCTTGGCGACGCGAACCCCGACATGAACCCACGCCTGCGCCTTGCCATATCGGCCGCGCGCAAGGAATCCATGCCCAACGACAACATCAAGCGCGCCATCGCCCGCGCCATGCCCGATTCCGGAGAGGGCGACTATGACGAACTGCGATACGAAGGATACGCGCCCGGAGGCGCCGCCGTCATAGTCGAATGCCTTACCGACAACAAAAACCGCACCGCGGCCGAGCTGCGCTCTATATTCTCGAAAAACGGAGGCAGCCTTGGCGAGGCGGGAAGCGTGGCTTTCAACTTCAACCATGTCGGAATGTTCGCCTATGCATCCTCGGCCGCGGCTTTCGACGATATTTTCGAAACGGGCTGCTCGGCGGGCGCCATCGATGTCGAGGAGGACGACGGCAACTATATCATAACCTGCGGCATCCCACAATTCGGCGCCCTTATGAAAGCGCTTGAAAAATACGGCGAGCCTGAATCGGCCAAGATCGTATGGACGCCGAAAACGCCTATGGAACTTGACGACGAGGCGGCGGAAAAACTGGAAAACTTCATAGGCCTGCTTGAAGAAAACGACGATGTGCAGGATGTCTATCACAACTGACTTTCGCGTGTTCGCGCGGGGGACGCCGCCGGTTATGTGATGCGGGCCGGCAGAACGGCAGAATGGCAGAAGGCTATCTATTTATGCGGGCTATCTATTTATGCGGGCTGACAGGCGATTATCCACAATCGGCCTTAGTGGTTTTTTATTCATCGCGGATTTAATTTGGTGGTGCGGCTGGGGGTAGTCGAAACCCCGACTCGACCTTGGAAGGGTCATATTTTACCGCTAAACTACAGCCGCAAACCAAGGATATTCTAGCTGTTTAACTCTAAAATGCAAGGATTTTCTACCGCCGCGATTCATACATTTTTGCCCGTTTGGAGTATAAATCTAATTTTTAGTGCCCCGTGTTTGCCCCGCCATACGGTTGTAATTGAAATTCAAGATTACATATAATAAAATAAGAAAAATATAAAAGGCGACCAAATGTATATTGAAACTCTAACGAATAACTGATGCTGAAATCATAACAAAGATGCAATGCATAAAAGATAGCCCTCATTACCTCGTTCAAGTCGCGCACGAAGGCTTCAAGGCCCTTGCGGGTTTCGATCTTGGCTAGCTCGCCTTTTATCCACAATTCATATTTTTGGACAGCATCCTCGCTGTTGTTGAACATCTTGCGCGCCGTGTCCTGCATGCGTTGGGCGTTGGCCACGCGCCGCCCTATATACAGCGAGTCGTTTGTCAGGCCTTTCGTGCTTTCAAGTATGGTCGCGGCCTCGCTTGTCAATTGTCGCATACTGTTGACAAGCTGGGCGTGCTCGTTTGCTGTCAAACGCTCGCCTGTGCGCCGGAGGGCCTTGTAGATATATGCCTCGCCTATGCCGGTGTCGTTCGTCGCCGTTCCAAGCACGATTTGCTTTGCAAACGCTGGACGGGAGCGAACGAACTGGTCTGCCATGGCTTGCTGATTCGCATGGGTGGCGGACGGCACAAGCTTGCCCCATATATTGCGAATCATCTTTCCGGCTTGGTCGGCGTAGGCTCTTATGCCGCTTTTCGCCGTCGGATGTCGCGCTGGCGTCAATGGTTGTTGTGCAGCGGTGTTTTCTGCGGTTTCTGGCGTATCCATCGCTGGCGCCCGCGCCGCTTCGAGGTTTTCCTGCGTTTCTTGGCGTTCGGCGTCGATGACCTCGCTGCGCTCGGTCTGTATCTCTTGACTTGCTGGCTTGTCGGGAGCCGAGGGCGCCACCGCATATTCGGTCATATTGCCCATGAGCCGTTCATATTCCGCCGGGGTTTGGATATTGAAGCGGTCGTAAAACTCGAAGGCTTCCTTGGTAAATCGCGCGTCATCAATCCGCGAGGCGCCGAAAATGGCTTTGCTGTTCGGGTAGATACGGCGCAAAAACTTGTCGAAATTGCGAAACGCGCTCTTGATGTCCGGCGAGGTTCCTCGCGCCCGTCCGCTCATATACGCCTCCCAGCCGCGCGCGAACTTCTCGTGCTGGTCTCGGCTCAGGACGCGCTGGTCGGGGGTTATGCCAAGCCAGCCCGCGATTTTGCCGAATTGCTCGTTGAAGGGCGCCGTGCCCTGGCCGTTGCGCCAAATGCTGAACTGCGTGTCGATCCAGAAATGCGCCAGCTCGTGGCCAAGCGTCGAGCGGTTAGCGGCACCGGTCAAGCGGATAGCCGCGCGGCGCGGGGCGAATGCGCCTTGCTTGGATTGGCTATATTGACTATTGACATTTACGGGCCTTTGGGCTATAGTGGAAGATGTTCTGTCCGTCGAGGAAGTCTGCCCGGCGGGGAAAGTGGCGGGTTCAGCGCGACCTGCACCGCCAGCAGACGAATCTTCTGTGTATGCTGTCAATAACCATGCTCTTTCTTGGAAAATATTGTCGATCGCATCCAAATCCTCCTCGCTCAAATCGCTTGTGTCCTGATACTCATCCCGTTGATTTTGTTCCTGTCTATATAACTCTCGCGCCGATTCGTATTCCTCCGGCGACATCGCATCCAATTCTGCCAGCTGTTCCGCAGCCTGCCAATTCATGCCGGAAGCTTTTGCATTGACAGATGATAGGGTTTCAAGCGCGTCGACATCCTCGACCAAGCGCCGAACTTGGTCATAGATGGAGGTGGTTTCCTCATAAGACGAGCCGGTTGTTCTCGCTATCAAGCCCATTTCTTTGAGTTGTTCGACTATTGCGTCGCCCCGCGTTATATTGCCATTTTTACGGATAAGGCGCTGAAAGCCGCGCTTGTCCTGGTTGGCGCTGGAAGGATCAAGGCCGATTTCCTCGGCCGCGCCAGGCGTCAAATAGCCGTTATTGCGGATCCAATTAGCAAGGGATCGAGCTTTTTGCACTTTCCCAATCCTTGGCTTGACCTCGTCCATAGCGGCCAACGCGCGGGTCTGGCGGGTTTCCTCGCGCTGTTGCTTGGCAAGGGCCTGCTGTTCTTTTAGGGCGGCTTTTTCCTCCGCTTGCGCGCGCCTAAGTTCTGCCGCCGCCGCTTTGGCCTTGGCCGCGTCCGCTCTTGCTTCGGCGGCGATTGCCCGCGCCTGGGCCGCGCGCTCGTTATGCCCGGCTATGCGCTTTTTCGTTTCAACGATGGCCTTCTGCGTGTCCGACAGCTCCCGCCGCGTGCGCGCCTCAGCCTTATTCACGGCGTCGAGGTTTAAGAAGTCTGCGCCACGCAGGAATAGCTGCCCGTCCTTAAATTCCACCTTGGCCAAGTCCAGCACGCTTTGCGTCGGCAGGTGCAACAAGTCGGCCATGGCTAGGGTTTGATACGCGATGGCGTTCGCCATGGCGTATTTATAGGTCCACAGCTCCTCGGGCGTGTCCGCGAAATGCGCGCCCTGCGCTTCCGCATCCGCTATGGCCGCCCCTATCTGGTCGACGACATTTTCATAGCTGGCGCCGAAATGCCTTTTCAGCTCGTTCCTAACGCCGATTTCGTTCACGATTTCCTTGGACATATCGTCGCCGATTTCCATGTCCGTATCGTCGTATTGAGCAAGGGCGTCGAGAATGACATGCGAGAAACGGTTTTCCATGCGATGGACTACCGCCGCAGCAGCTTGGGCGCGAAGCGACGGTGCCGAATTGGTGGCGTTGATGACAGTTCTGTTCAGTTTGACGGCCGCTTCGTATAGTATGATCTGCGCAAGCGCGGTTTCGGCATACAAATCCTCCGGCACAGTCGGCGCTCCGTCGTTTATTTTCTGCGCTTCGCCGTCTATGTCAATTAACGGGAATCTTATCTCGTTGCCGACGATAATACCCTTGTTGTTCACGCGATGGCGCAAGCCGTGTGTGCTGTTTAGCAAAAGGCGTTGGACTTCCGGCACAAAATACTTTATGTCCAACAACCCAGAAGTGATGGGATCCATCTTAGTCTCCTTGTTGTTTGTTTATAATGTTTTTTTGTTGTCCAGAGTTAAATTGAAGGGTTCTTTCGATTGTCCTTCCCTATGGGTCGTATACCATTTGAAAAATAGTTATTTGATGTGTCAATAGAAAAAAGTAAAAAAATTTTTCGCTTGCAAAATGAAATAACGATTTTCAATGTATCAGCATGGCAAGAAAAAAACTTACAGACGAGGAGCGCGCCGCGAGACGCAAGATAACGACGGCAAGATACCGGTTGAAAAAGGGACATGTCCCAGGGGCGGTCGGCAAGCCTCCGCAAAACGAAGAACGCACGGTGATAAAAATGGAGGGCGCGACGCTGGTAGAGAGGAAGCCTAAGTTCGTGCTGAAAACCACAAAAACGCTCGACCGAAATTCGACGCCCGAGGATATCTATGAATGGATAATCGAGGTATGCCAAGACTTGAAAGGATCTGATGTTCCTGCGGCGTGGGCGGCGGCGGCAAGCAATATGTATAAGGTCGCCGAGAGTTTGGAACGCAGATTGCCGCCGCCGGAGGTAAAAGTCAAACCGCGCCCAAGAATTGCGGTAGTTATAGAAGAGGATTAAAAAAATGACCGATAACCCAGAAAAAGAAGCCGTAGCGCTAAGTGTCGAACAGATGGCGGAGGCCTACCCTAAAACCCGCCGCCTGCTCGTGCTAGCGTCCGTTGAAAACAAAATTCTAATGGATTTTGCAAAAAATTGCGCCGATCTTCCTACAAACGGATTTTCTAACCGAAGCTATCTATATATAATAACCTATGCAAGGGAAGTCGTCAATGCTATTTCCAAACAAAATCTCGCGGAAAAGGTAAAAATGGAGCGGCAAATCACAAATGACGAGTAAAATCCTTTCCTTACCGGATATTCTCGCGCGCTGCCCCCAGAAGCTATTGCGCCACTATCCTGATATGTTGCAAAAAATGTGGATCCGTAAACAAGCCCGCGTTGGAGATTACGATCCCAATAAACTGCCTCCGATCCCGATACTCGTAATTCTAGGCTCGCGCTATGGCGGCAAATCTCAATTCGGCTTGCGGAGTCTTGTAGGCGCGATACTCGACGGCTGGGCCTCCTCGGCCACGC
>JAIRTB010000051.1 GCA_031255155.1 Rickettsiales bacterium | reverse complement strand
CGTATCCTGCCGCACGCCTCCTCGGCAATCCTCGCCCTCTCTTTCGCATGGGCAAGCTCGTCCACGGTTCCCTTCGCCATAGATACGGATACGGGCGCAGTCGCAGGAGGCGAAGCCATGGCTTGGAATAGGGAAGATTCTATGACAGGTTTGCGTTCAGATTCGGTTTGAAAAGCGGGGGGGGGGGGGGAAGTGGTCTTGGCGGCCTTTTAGGCTGCGGGCGTCTTGCTCCGAACGCCGCGGCGGGGCATAGCAAAGCCAAAATGACCAATTGCCTGAACATTCCCCTATTATACCACAAACCCTTGCTTTTTGCAAATGCTGATATATAATCGCCCACATGGGCAATACTATTTTAACCGGCGTCAAGCCGACGGGCAGCCCGCACCTCGGCAACCTGTTCGGCGCGATTCGCCCGGCCATAGGGCTTGCGAATGCGAACGACGGCGCGAATTTCGTGTTCATAGCCGACATCCATTCGCTCAACAGCTATAAGGGCGCGGGCTTTCTGCGGGAAAAGACATGCGAGGTTGCCGCGGCGTTTCTTGCGCTGGGCCTGAACGCGGATAGGACGGCTTTTTACCGCCAGAGCGACATAGCCGAGGTGTTCGAGCTTTCCGCGATATTGGCGAACTTCTGCGCCAAAGGGCTGATGAACCGGGCGCATGCGTATAAGGCCGCGCTGGAAAAGGGCGGCGACGCCGAGGTGAATATGGGGCTGTATACATATCCGATACTTATGGCGGCGGATATTCTTGCGATGGGCGCGGATATTGTGCCCGTCGGGCTCGACCAGAAGCAGCATATAGAGATAGCGCGCGACATAGCGGCAAGCTTCAATCACGCCACGGCGTCCATGGCGTTGAAGCCGCCCTCCGCGGCTATTCAAAAGGGTGTCGAGACGATTTCGGGGCTTGACGGGCGCAAGATGTCCAAGTCTTATGGGAATACTTTGGAGGTGTTCGCCTCGGCCGCCGAGACCGAAAAAAAGGTCGCCCGGATCCCGACCGACTCGCTCCCCCCGTCCGCGCCCAAGCCGGACGATTCCGCGCTTTATAGGCTCATGGCGCTTTTCGAGGTCCCGGGGGATTTTCTGCGGCGGTATTTGGACGGAGGCATAGGCTATGGCGAGGCGAAAAAGGCCCTGTCCGAGCGTATAAATTCCGCCCTGTCGGCGGCGCGTGGCGAGTACGCTCGGATAATGGCGGATAGGGGCTATATAGACAAGACGCTCGCCCTAGGCGCGCAAAAGGCAAGGCTTGCCGCCGCGAAAACCCTCTCCGATGTAAAGCGGGCGCTTGGAATATGAATTGGAATATGAAACCGCTCGGCATCGGCGTATGAATGGTAATATGAAAGCTCTGGTGATATGAATACGAATCCGCTTGTCGCAAGGTTGGAGGCCGCGTTCCGCTCGGTTATGGGAATCCCTAAGTTCCGCTCTGCGGTCGAGGTCCCCGAAAAGATGGAGATGGTTCGCCCGAGCGACCGCCCCGACCTCGGCGATTTCCAAAGCAATATAGCTTTCCCGCTGGGCAAAGGCATGAAAAAAAGCCCTATGGAGGCCGCGGGCGAAATAGCGATGGAAATCACCCCCCTGCTCCCCTTCGCCGAAGTGTCCGTGGTAAAGCCGGGCTTTGTCAACATCCGCCTCTCGCGCGGGTTTGTCGAAGAGGCCCTGAACGGTATAGTGAACAAGCCCGGCCTTGGCCTTGAAAAGGCGAAAAAGCGCTTGAAGATAGTGGTGGATTACGGCGGCCCGAATGTTGCCAAGACGCTTCATGTCGGGCATCTGCGTCCCGCGATAATCGGCGAGGCGATGAAGAATCTCGCGCGGTTCCTCGGGCACGAGGCGATAGGGGACGTGCACCTTGGCGATTGGGGCCTGCCCATGGGCATGCTGATAGCGGCGGTTAAGGAGGACGGCATAGACCTCTCGCGGCTGACGGCGGACGGGCTGGGCGCGCTCTATCCCAAGGCAAGCGAGCGTGCGAAGACTGACGCTGCGTTCGCGGCGCGCGCGGCCGAGGAAACGAAAAAGCTCCAAGACGGGGATGCCGAGAACCGGAAAATATGGCAAGGGTTCGTGGCCGTGTCGGTGGAAGATATAAAAAAGGCGTATAATATCCTCGGCGTGGAGTTCGACCTCTGGCTGGGCGAGTCCGACGCCGGGGCAAGCGCCGGGCTGCTTGCGGATAGGTTCGCGGAAAGCGGCGTGTCAAGGGCAAGCGACGGCGCCGAGATAATAGACATCGGCGAATATCCGTTCAAGGGCTCCGCGCCTCCGCCGTTCATGGTGCGCAAAAGCAACGGGGCGCTCGTGTATGGCATGACCGACCTGGGGACGATCTACGACCGGGCGGGCTCTATGGATCCCGACTTGATATTCTATCATACGGACGCGCGGCAAAGCCTCCATTTCCATCAGGTGTTCTCCGTCGCGGACAAGACGGGGATAATGCCGCGCTCGAAGTTGGAGCATCTTCCCCACGGCAATATCCTGGACGAGGGGCGGCGGCCGTTGAAAACCCGCGACGGCGGGACGCTTCCCCTTATGGAGCTGATAGGCGAGGCCGTCGGCAGGGCGGCGGCGAAGTCCGCAAGCGCGGCCACTGCGCGCGCGGTTGCCGTGGCGGCGATAAAGTTCGCGGACTTTATAAACCCGCGCGAGGGGGATTACGTCCTGAATTTGGACAAGTTCGCAAGCTTCGAGGGCAAGACCGGGCCCTATGTGCTGTATACGGCGGTCCGGATAAAGTCCCTGCTTGGCAAGGCGCGGGCGGAGCGGCCGTATAGGATCCGGCTGGATAACGGATACGACGCGGCGCTGGCCGTCCATTTGTGCGGATTCGCGGACGCGGTGGAAAAAAGCTTCGAGCATAGGGCGCTGAATATCCTGACCCAGTATGTTTACGAGCTGTGCGTCCGGTTCGGCGCGCTGTATCATAATTGCAAGATATTGGCCGAGCCCGACGCCGGGCTGAGGGATTCGTGGCTTGCCCTTGCAAAGGTGTCCCTTGACTGCATAGAGTCGTGGGCGGGAATAACGAAGATAGAAATCCCCGGGGAGATGTGATGAATTGCATAGGCGTCGATTGCGCGGTCGAGATGCTTGTTATATACGCGATGCTGGCCGTGTTGCCCTTTGCCATAGGGTTCGCCTTGGGAAGGATGTCTTGGAAATTCGAAAATTGGAAAAAATGGTCCGCCGTGGCGCTTGCGGCCGTGATAACGCTGATGGCGATAGGAATAACGGGAGGATGAAATGCATGGACAATTCGGGTTTGCTTTCGCGGCGCTTGCCGCATATTTGATCTGCGCGGTTCCGTTCGGGCTGCTGATCGCAAGGTTCGCCCTTGGCCGGAACCTGCGCGATATAGGAAGCGGCTCGACCGGGGCCACGAATGTCCTGCGCACGGGAAGCAAGGCGGCGGCGGCGGCGACATTGGCGCTGGACGCGGCCAAGCCGGTGTTCGCGAAATGGCTGCTGGGTCCGTCGATTCCCGTCATGGTCTTGATCCCGCTTGCCGTCGTGGCGCATTGCTGGCCGGTGTATTTGAAAGGCAGGGGGGGCAAGGGCGTCGCGACGGCGTGGGGCACTATGTTTCTGATAAGCTGGCGGCTCGCCCTCTCCGCGCTGGCGGTGTGGCTGGTGACGCTGGCGCTGACGAGAAAATCAAGCCTGTCGGCGATAGTGGCGGGCGTGTCGGCGCCGCTGCTGGCATGGGTGTTCGCGCATGACGGGCGGGTGGCTTTGCTGTATGCGGGCGTGATGGCGTTCGTCGTGCTCCGCCATGCGGGCAATATCAAACGCCTGCTTGCGGGGACCGAGGATGATGTCCGGTTCAAAAGATAGGGTCGATCGCCTGCGCATAGCCATGGCCCGGGGCATAGGCCCGGTCGCGTTCGACAGGCTGATGTCAAGGTTTCCCGCGCCGTCCGAAGCCGTGGATTTTCTCGAAAACGAAAGGAATATTCGGCTGCCGGCCCGGCGGGAGATAGAGGACGAGCTGGACAAGGCCGCCCGTGGGAATATCGCGGTCCTGCTTAAAACCGACGCCGGCTACCCAAGCCTTTTGAAACAGGTCCGGGACGCGCCGCCGCTGCTTTATGTGATGGGGAATGTGGCCGCGCTGAACGAAAGACAGGTCGCCGTGGTCGGGTCGAGGAACGCCTCGATAAACTCCGCGGCCTTCGCCCGGACGCTTGCCCAAGGCCTTGCCGACCGGGGCTTTGTGATAACAAGCGGGCTTGCCTTGGGCATAGACGCCGCCGCGCACGCCGGAGCGCTGGCCTCGGTCCGGGAAGGGGCGAAAACCATAGCGGTGCTCGCGTGCGGAGTGGACCGCGTGTATCCGCCGCAGAACCGCGAATTGTATGGAAAAATTCTGCGGACGGGCGGTGCGGTCGTGGGCGAAACTCCCGTCGGCGCTGGGCCCCAGGCCGCGCTTTTCCCGCGGCGCAATAGGATAATAAGCGGGCTTTCCCAGGGCGTGGTGGTGGTCGAGGCGGGCGTGAAAAGCGGCTCTCTTATAACGGCAAGACAGGCCGCGGCCCAAGGGCGCGAGGTGTTCGCGGTCCCGGGCTTTCCGCTCGATCCGCGCGGCCTGGGGACCAATGCCTTGATAAAGGAAGGCGCGGCGTTGGTGGAAACCGCCGACGATGTGGCCGATGTCTTGAATATGCAAAGAACTTTCGCCGCCAAGGAGCCCCGGTTGAATCTGCGGGTCGCCGAGCCCTGCGCGCAGGAGTACGATGGCTTGGGCGCAAGCATAATGGCGCGCCTGGACGCCCGGCCGACGGACTTGGACGATCTGGAACAAGCCCTGCCGGGGTATGGCAGGCGGCAGATAGCGTCCGCGCTGCTTGATTTAGAGCTTGACGGGAAAATCGCCTATCCGTCCAATGGGTCGGTGGTGGCCAAGATCTAATCGCCCACTGATAAATCCTCGGCCCGGCAACGCCCCGCTTCCGCAACAAACCCGGCGCCGACAGCGCCCCGCTTCCGCATCGGCTACTTTTTCTGCTTTTTAGGGGTCAGATAGAATCTCGCGACAAGAGGCTTTTCCTCGACTATGGTCAAGGACAGGACTTCGTCCTCGCGCTCGAACTGCGCGAACAAGGCGCCGCTGGACTTCTGCGTCCACCCAAGCGAGGCAAGGGTCGGCAGATAGAACTTCATGAAGTCGGCGCGCTCTATGTCGCCCGAGACGAATTGGTCGATGACCCTGTCCTCCTCGGTGTCGAAAGAGACCGCCTCGTCTTCGGCAAGGCCGTCCATAAGGGGGATCTCCTCGAAGGCGCGCATGAACTCGGCCCCGGCCGACACAATGGACGGCCACGCGGCCAGCCAGCAGGTTGTTGCGAATATAGACAAAATCCTTTTCATATCGATGCCCTTTCCATAGAAAGCCTTTTATTAATAGCCCTGATTCAGCATTTCGCTCATGTCCTCGTCTATGCGCAGCATTATGTCGTTGTTGAGATAGACTTGCATGCGCGTTCCGGTGGGAACGGTAAAGGGCACGCGCTGGCGCAGGGATTCCTCGATCATTTTCTGGGTGACGCTCTTGACATTCTGCTGGATCTCCATTTTCATTTTGTCGCGGCTGGTCATGTTCATGATGGTCTCGGTCTGGTCCGGGTCGACGAAATAGGAAGGATCTCCCGCGTCGGCAAGGTCCGCGTTGAAATCCCCGCTGTCATCGTCCCATACCTGATAGGTCCCGTCCGAGCGTCTCGCCCGCTGGACGAATTGGGAGGTAGTGGGGAACATGGCTTCGAGGGCGACCGGCAAAGCCGAATAAAGCAGGGGCTTTAATAAAAGGTTTTTCATGTATTGGGTGTCGTTGCGCCCCGGCACGCCCTTCCTGCCCTGGGCGTCCGCCGTCAAGGTCGACATGCCTTCTTCCGAGTTGCCGAGCGCCTGCAACTCCAGAAGGTTGAACTCGGCCCCGTCCGGCCGGATAAGGCGGTGCCAGTTTATCTCTATTTTCTGCAAAGTCTGCGCGCCCGCCCCGTCCGGTGGGGTCGCCTCGCCGATAAGCTGGCTGCCCGAGGGGATTATTACGGTGCGCCCGTCCCCGCCATAGACATGGCGCTCGACCTGGGCTATGGCCGACAGGTTGTCGGGCGAAGCCGCCGATCCCTCGTCGTCAAGCGCGGATACATATATCGGCCGCACAAGGACCGCTGGAATGGGCTTGCCCTGGCGCAGGACGAACCTCTCGTCCTTGGGCATGGACGAAACCTGGCCGCTTTCTTCCGTTATTGTAAAGGGGACGAGAGAGTTGCGCTTTTTGTTCATTATGCCAAGGGGGTCGCTTGCGCGGTTGCATCCGTCGTCTTCTTCGCATGGGCGGCCTATGTCGCCGGTTTTGGCGGCCTCGCGGTTGGCGATTACATCTTCTATGTTGGGCTGGAAATTGTCCGAATCTATGTTGCTCTGAACCTCGCGCAATACCGGAAGGGCAAGCTCTATGCGGCGCTCGTCGGACTTTTTCTTGTCCATGACCACGCCCTTGCCTATGATTTTCCCCGTTCCGGCGGCGACCACCATCCCGTCGTCGCTAAGCGAGCCGATAAGCCTGGAACAGTTGGGCGAGAATACATCCTTGTTCGCATGGGTCCAGCCAAGGAATACGCCCGAGAAGTCATATGCTTTCGAGGCGTATCGCTTGCAGTCGGCGGGGAATATGGTCCTTTGCGCCGCCCCTCGGCCCCCCGCCCCTGCCGCCGAACCGGTCCCCGCCGCCAAAGACGCCCCGGCCAAGGCGGGATCGTCCGCGTCCTCCTCGTCCTCGTCGTCGTAAAATTCTTCGTCGAGGTCCTCGTCTTCGTATTCCTCGTCGTCGAAAGCCGAAGCGGTCATGGCCGGGCCGGCGGCGGCCGATGCCTGGGCCGATGCGCCCCCTCCCGGCAAAACGGCCCCGTCCTCGTGCGAAGCCGCGGATTCGGAGCCAGCGCCGGATGCGGGAATGGACCCGCTTGAAGCAAGCTCCAAAGGTATGTTGAAGGTCTTGTCCTCGTATTCGTTTGCGATGGCCTCCGTCCACCTGAGGGAAAGGAAAAGGCTTTTCGTCCCGGCTTCCTCCGGCGTCCATCTAAGGTCCACCATGCAGGACGAGGACGGCGCGACGGATTCCTTCGCGGTGCAGTCCTCCTCCACGGCAAGGCCGGGCGGGGCGTCTCCGGAAATGAATACCGATACGATTTTCGCGGGCGCCCCGGCGGAATAGATCAATATCTGCTGTTCGCTCTGCTCCCCGGCGCGGGCGTCGCGCATCAGGACGGATTCCGGGTTAGAGGACAATACGGGCTCTACTTTGTCGAATTGGTTCGCAACATCCGCGGCTGGCCGCGCGGGCTCGTCCCCGGCCGCCTCGGCCTCTTTCTTTTTCGAAGACATGAGCAGGGCGCCCGCCGCGAATATGGCAAGCATGGTGATCGATACGGTGGCAAGGGCCATGTTGGTCCCCTTTGCCTCCAAAGCCGCGGCGGATTGCTTTTCCGGGGATATGGAATCCCCTGAAAGGGCAGCCGCCTTTGTGGATTTCTTTTTGAATCCGAACATCTCGCTCCTATTGGGTCCGGACGATCGAGCACGGAACGTCCGCCATGG
This sequence comes from Rickettsiales bacterium, assembly GCA_031255155.1. Lineage (GTDB taxonomy): Bacteria > Pseudomonadota > Alphaproteobacteria > Rs-D84 > CACZYB01 > WQWV01. The sequence goes on along the minus strand of JAIRTB010000051.1, from coordinate 1,979 downwards.
CAAGTTTTTGGCATGTTTCGTTGGCGGCTTCAAGCTGGTTGAAGTATCCGCCGAAAGGCCCTATGCGCAGGCGGTAGAACTCTCCGCCGTAATATCTCTGCTGGCCAAGCTCGTCCACGCCGGAAGTCTCCACTGAATAGAACGGGGTGTATTCGTCGAGCCATGGGTGCCTTTCGGTAAGGTCGAGCCATTTCGCTTCAAGCTCCACGACCGACTTGCCCTTGAATATCTCGATGGATACGCGCTGGTCGTTCTGCATGACAAGGGGGACATGGTGGTTTGGCAGAAAGCTTGCGTTCGTGCGGTTGCCGCCCCGTGCCGCGAAAGCCGGGGCCGCTTGCTGGGCCATGGCCTGCGATTGGGCGCGGGCGGAGGGATTGGCGCCTAGGGCCGCCGCGGGATATTCGTATCCATAGGCCTGGCCGCCCGGCGCGGCGCCGTATCCGTTCATTCCGTATGCCCCGGCATAGGTCGCCCCGCCATAGCCGGCTCCGTTGCCTGGTCCATAGGCTTGGCCGTAAGGGGAGTATCCCGCCCCGCTGTCCGCGCCGTAATATCCCGCCGAGGCAGGGTTCGCCGCCCCGTATCCGGCGCCCGCGCCGCCGTATCCTCCGTATCCGCCCGAGCCGATGCCCGGCATGGCCCCGCTTATGGCGATAAGCTCCTGCGGCGGAGGCGGATTGGAAAGAAGATAGGGCTTCGAGCGTAGCTTTATGCATACGATTCGCCCGCCCGAGCGAAGCACCATGTCGCCGACGGCCTCCACCACCAGCAGGCGGGATTGGGGCCCCTCCGTGCGGAAGCCGACGGGCGATTCGCCGTCCTCCACCAAAAGGGACACCACCGGCCGCTGGTTCATGTTCAAAGCCTTCTCGCCGAAATCGATATAGGTGAATACCTGGTCGCGCCATACGCGCTCGGGCGCGATTACATAGTCGTCCGGATTGGGGATGAATACATCGAGGTCGAAGCGGAATTCGGTGGGGTCGACGGGAATGGACTTGATCCATCCGAAATCCTCGCCCTCCCAGTCGCCGTCCGCGGGCGGGTTGTAGGTCTGTCCCCCCATAAGGGATTTCATTCCGGCAAGGCCGCCGCCTTGGCCCAGGCCTTGTCCTGCGCCCTGCCCTTTCTTGTATCGTATGGGCACGGCCACATCGATGATAGAGGCGGTTATCTTGTCCGTGGTAAAGGGCTCGGATTTAAGGTAAAAGACATACTTGTTTCCGCTCGCCCCGAAAATGAATAGGTTGGTGTCGGCCATGGATCGTCCGTCCACCGGAGAGATCATGAAGGTGTTTTTTTCGACCGGCCGTCCGTCGAAAAAGTCCTTGTCCCCGACATAGGCGTCCTTTATGGTCTCCCACTCGGGAAAGTTTATGACGGTAAGCATTCCGTCGCGCAGCTTGACAGGCATGACGGCGCCGGGCTCCCATTGGATTTTCTGGTATCCGGGCTTGCTCTGGCCGTCGCCTATGTTCTGCATGGGGTTTTCCCAGGCGGTCTGGACGCCGAATCCGGCGCCCGCTTCCTGGGCGGGGGCCTGCCGCGCGGGCATAAGGGCAAGCAAAGTCGCGAAAAGCGCGCCGCGGACGATGAAAGATGGTTTTTTCATTTGCTCTCTCCACGCTCGAATCTAGCCCTTTGCTTTCGTGTTTGCAAGAAAAAAGACTACCTTATGATGTATTCGTGCACGCGAAAGTCGAGGGGGTTGCGCCAGCGTCCGGCAAGGGGCCTTTTCTCTTTCCCCTGGCCGAATTTGATTTTAAGGATGGCCCTGCGCTCTCCGATGGTGTTGCCCTGCGCGTCGGCAAGCCTGACTTTCGCCTCCAAATTGCCCGACTTGGGCATGTATAGCATGTCCGCGGGCGGGACGCTTGCGACGACCGAGCGCCTTTGCCTGTTGTCAAGCTTAGCGGCGAAGTCCGGCGATTTGGCCCAGCGGGCGTATTCCTCCGGGGCCGAGAATATGTCTATGT
>JAIRTB010000050.1 GCA_031255155.1 Rickettsiales bacterium | reverse complement strand
GGCGATAGTCCTTGATGTGATGGGCCGCGAGGCCGGACACTTGGCCATGCACTCGGGGGTGGCGGGCGCCGTCGACGCGATATTGACGCCCGAAATTCCGTATAGCTTGGATGGGATATGGAGGCGCGTCGCCCAAATCCGCCGGACCGAGGGCCGCAATTACTTCGTTATGGTGGCAAGCGAGGGTGCCGGCGCGGAAAAGGGCCGCCCGCTCGATAGGAATAGGTTTAGGACTCCCGCCGATTATATTGCCGGTTTTTTGGAGGATAAAGGCGTCATCGCAAGGGCGGATTCGCTCGGCCACGCCCAAAGGGGCAGCGTTCCGAACGCCGAGGACAGACAGCTTGCCGCGCGCATGGGCACTTTCGCGGTGGACGCGTTGAAAGCCGGCGCGCGGTTGGAGATGGTCGCCCTGCGAAACGGAGCCTTGAAACGCGTGGACATGTCGGCCGCGAAAGAGCATACCCGCCGGTTGGACCCAGCGTCGGATATAGTCCGCGCCGCGCGCGAGCTTGGGATTTACATAGGCGAAATCGCATAGCGGAAAGGGCTGGCAAGGTCGGTCCATCCGTTTGCCCGCTTTGATTGCGCCGCCCGTAAAAACATGCCGCGCTTTCTATAAAACGACACGCTTTTCTATGGCGCCGAACTTTCTAGGCGCCGCCCGTAAAAACATGCCGCGCCTTGTATTTCGACGCTTCGCCTTTTGTGTTTTATTTTATGCTTTTAAGGTATTCGACAAGCAGGGCCACGCCGAATCCAGAGCCGCCGCCGACCTCGGCCGTGCCCGCGATGTCTATGTGGGCCCAGGGCGTTCCGTCCGAGAAAAATCGTATGAACTCGGCCGCGCTCGACGCGGATCCGTCGCGGGCATAGTTGCCGTCCTTGTTCGGCAGATTGGATATGTCCGCTATCGATGATTTGTTGAGGTCGGCGTATTCCTTGCCAATGGGCATGCGCCAAAGCCTGTCGCGCGAGGCCTCTCCGGCGGAAACAAGCCGCGCGGCCAGGTCCTCGTCGTCGCAGAATAGCCCCGCGTATGAAGAGCCCAAGGCGACGCATATAGAGCCCGTAAGGGTGGCTATGTCGACGACGGCCTTCGGCTTGTATTTCTTGACGGCCAAGGTGATCGCGTCCGCAAGGACAAGCCTGCCTTCGGCGTCGGTGTCTATGATCTCGACCGACTTGCCGCTCATCGAGCTTATGATGTCCCCCGGCTTGAACGAGGCGCCGTCGGGCAGGTTTTCGACGATGCCCAGTATTCCGATCACATTCGCTTGAATGTCAAGCTTGGCCGCCGCGCGCATGGCCGCGAACACGGCGGCGGCGCCCGCCATGTCGCCTTTCATGTCGGCCATCTTGTCCCGTGGTTTAAGGCAGATTCCGCCCGCGTCGAAGCATACTCCCTTGCCGGCGATTGCGACATCCGCGTCGCGGGTTCCTTTGCGCCCGTAGTGCTTGATCACGACGACCCGCGGAGGATTTTTCGCGCCCGCCCCGACCGCCAGGACCAGGTTCATGCCAAGCCTTTTGATTGCGTCCTCGTCCAATATGTCCACGCCAAGCCCAAGGGAATCCAGCTCCGTCGCCCGCCTTGCGAATTCGGTCGTGCTAAGGATGTTCGACGGCTCGCGGACAAGGTCGCGGGCGATTGCGACCGATTCGGCGACCGCGCGCGCGGCCTTGAATCCGCCCGCCGTGTCCAAAGGGTCTTCGCACGCCACGGATAGCGATGGCGCGGGCTTTTTTTCAGAGTTCCGGTATTTTTCGAACCGGTAAAGGGCATGCGCCATGGCGGATAGGAACAGGTGCAGGTCGTTTCCCGAAAAAGGCGCCGTCATGGCTATGTCGCGCAGGTCCAGGTCGTATAGCCCCTTTCCCGCGGCACGCCCGGCCTCGCGGGGGTCGCCGGCCGTCCCGGCAAGGAAAATCCTCTCGCTCGGCACGAACAGGGTGTTTCCCGCCTCGGGCGAGAAATGGGCGTTCGCGGCGGCGCGGGCGGCGGTTTCGTTTTCGATTTTCCCGTCGGCCGCGACGCATGCCACGACCACCTCGGCGTTTTTCTTTATAGAGTTCACAAAGCTTATGTTCATTGTTTTCGTCCTAGTTTGATAAGTTGTCTTGCGGCGGCCATCGCCTCGTCGGTTATTTTGTCGCCCGAGATTATGCGGGCGATCTCGATCTCCCTACATCGCTCGTCAAGCTGTTCGACCTCGGTAATGGTCTTTTGCTTTTCCGGGTCGAAGCCCTTCGAGACCTTGAAATGCTCTCTTCCGAAAGCGGCCACTTGGGGCGAATGGGTCACGACCAGCGTCTGGATTTTAGAGCCCAGCCTGGCGAGGCGCTCTCCGACCGCGGCGGCCGTGGCGCCGGAAATGCCGCTGTCCACCTCGTCGAATATCATGGTGCATGGCGCGAAAGTGTCCAAAAGGACGACTTTGATGGCAAGGGTCAGGCGGGCAAGCTCGCCCCCGCTGGCGCTTTTGTGCAAAGGGACGGGACGCTCGCCATAGTTCATCGAGCCCGAAAAAACCGCCGCGTCCGATCCGTTCTGCGATGGCTCCGCCGGGGAAAGCTCCACGAAAAAAACGGCCTTGTCCAGTTT
>JAIRTB010000085.1 GCA_031255155.1 Rickettsiales bacterium | reverse complement strand
CATGCGCGGCTTATTTTTCCTCAACCCTATCACTCAATAGTACCAGCTGTCAAGCAAAGCTAGCCTAGGAGCAACTTTTGATTGCTATATGGTGGGCCTAGAAAATTGCCTTTAATTTGGCCGCGGCCTCCTGGGAAAAGAACCCCCCGATATTCTCGTATCTGTATGAAAGCGAGACGGTCGCGTCGTTCCCGGATGACAGGGCGAGGGAAAGCTCTCCCTCGAAGCCGCGCTTGCCCATGGCTTGGACGGGCAGGGAGTAAGACCCCCCGTTCTCGACGCGGGCGGTGATTTCGTCCGGCTCGTCGCGGAATAGCTCTTGCACCGCCCCGGCGTATAGGGATGCGCTGGCCCTGAATCCGCTGGGCGAGACGGCCTCGTGCTCTATCCTTGCCCCGGCGATGGCGCGCGCGGTTTCCGCATTGAACCCTTCGAATGCCTGCCCGGCCCCGTCCGAGTATCCGTCGGCCGAGAAAAAGTTGTATCTTGCGCCGAGCAAGGGGAATATGGAGGTCGCGTATCCTCCGAATTTTGCCTCGCCCGCCGCCTGGCTTGCGAAAGTCCGTGCGCGCGAGGACGAGTTGACGGCCATTCCGGCGATGTCTTTCCGCTCGCTCCACAAAGCCTCTCCTGCCGACGCGCTGAACGATGCGGAAAGGAATTCGCCTCCGCCCGATATGTGGGCGAAGAATTGCCGTGCCGCGGCCGAGTTTTCCCCCGCGCCGTCCTCCATGTTGGAAAAGGCGTATCCGGCGCCGCCGCGTATTGATCCGGCAAAGGCCTCTATTCCGCCCGCCATGCCCGTGCCGGAAAAATCGCCCCCGCCAAGGGTTGCGCCCGAGTGGAAAGCCTTGGCCCACGCGCCCGAGCTCGATCCCGCGCCATATCCGAAGCCCGCCATGCCCGCGCCCGAAGCGTTTTTGTTCGGGTCCGCCCCGCGGTGCGCCGCAAGGCCCAGCGAGCTTGCAAGATACGCCGCCTCTTCGGCTTTGCGCGTGGGGTTTTTGCCAAGGGATCCTATCGCCGCGGCATACCCCTGCGCGTCGTGCTGGGCAAGGAGGTCGAGTCGTCTCGCCATGCGCGCGCCAAGCGAATCCCCGGCGTCGGTCCTGTCGGCCCAGGCCGCGGCGACCCCGGCGTCCGCTCCGTTCGCGGCCGCGATGTCCATTGGCGAGGCCTCGCGCGATACGGTGTAAAGCCCCGTGGCCGCGTCGTATTCGAACGAGTATAGGTTGTTGTCGAAGTATAGGGGGCCGAATGCCGCGGCCGCCGATGCGTTCGCGGAATCGTCCATGTTGCGCAGGAAGTTGAAGGCCAGGGGCCTTGCCCCTATGGCGCCGTTCGCGACCGTGGCCTTGATGTTCGCCCCGTCCGATATTTTCCACGATCCGGCGCGGATGAATCCGTATTCGTCGGCCGAGTTTATTCCTATGGCAAGGGTCGAGCCCGCCGAAAATTCGACCTCCCCCGCGAACGAAGCCTCGCTGGTCCCTATGTCTGCCACGGCGCCGTTTATTACGCCAAGCGAGGATAACGATGTCAGTTTTCCTCCGCCCTCTATGCGCATGATGGCCGCGTCCCCGTAAAGGTATATGGAGTCGCTGCCCGTTGTAAAGGTCGCGCCATTGGTTTCTGTCGTAAGGAGGGTGATGGAGCCAAGGCTGAATATCGCCCCTCCCTCGTTCGTCGCGCTGTTTCCGCTGAATGTGGCGCCCGCGCCGATTACTGCCGAGGGGGTTGCGTCCCCGTTCGAGGGATCCTTTATTATAGAGATCGCTCCGCCTGCCGCCGCCGAGTTTCCGGAAAATTCGGCATTCTCTCCTATGTTCAGGTTGCCGTATTCAAGCAGTATCGCCCCGCCCGTGTGGTCCGCCGAGTTTCCCTGGAAAGAGGCGTTGTTTCCTATGTCTACATTGGGATTGTCCGGCTGCGTCGTGGCTGATCCTGGGTTGATAAGGCGTATGTATAGGGCTCCCCCGCCGCTGTAAGAGTTGCTTGTTGCCGAGTTGTTTGTGAAGTTTGCATAGTCTCCGATGTCAAGTCCGTTCAGTGCCTTTATGGCCGCCCCCGTGCCCGATGTGGTGGTTGTTATGTTCTGGAAAGTCACATTGTCGCCGACCGATACCGTGCTTGGCGCGGCGTCGATGGAAAGATATCCCCCGCGCGGCACGTTTGCCTGAGGGTTGGTGAAAGGGCCGGTTATTACGGTGTCGTTCGATATGTTGAAAGTATCCCCTCCGCGCACTACGACTATGTCCGCGGCCCGGGCGCTTGCGGCGATAAAGACCATTGCGATTGCTGTTTTTTTCATTTTTCCTCCGGATTCAATATATGAGAATCCGCGCGGAAATGCTATGAGTAGATATGCCTAGGCATGTATTCCGAATGGTCCGGAGCGGCTGGGTTTATATGCCGGGCCGCCCCCGCCCCGATTCAAGGTTCAAAAGGAATTCCTTGCGCCAAAGCTTGCCGCCATAGCCGCCGATTCCGTGCGCCGCGACAATGCGGTGGCATGGAATCAACAGCAGGATTTTGTTCGCGCCCGCGGCTTGGCCGACGGCTTGCGCCGCCATTCTCCGGCCGGTTTCGATTTCGATTATCCGGGCGATGTCGCCATAGCCGGCCGTCTTGCCATAGGGTATCGCGCGCATGATCCTCCATGCAAGGCGTTGAAATTCCGACCCCTCCGGGTCAAGCGGGAATTCCCCGTCCTCAAAGCCTTTGCCGTCGAAATAATCCTTGATCCGTCGCGATAGTTTGCCAAGGAGGCGCTCTGATCGGCCAAGTGCGGATTCTGTTCCGTCGCCTCGTCCGGTTCCGTCGCCTCGTCCGGTTCCGCGCTCTGTTCCGTTGCCGTCGGGCGCCCCGTCCATAGAGAGCTTGTCCCC
>JAIRTB010000015.1 GCA_031255155.1 Rickettsiales bacterium | reverse complement strand
TCCATCCCCGATTGGGGATACAAGATAGCCCCCGCCGATTGGAATATAGAGGATACCAAGGAAATAGCCGCCGCCGACCTTGTGGCCAAGGGCACGCCAAGCGACTTGAAGCGCATCGGCTCGAATATCAATGTCAAGGCCGTGGCCATGGCGGGGGTCGCGGCGATCGCGGGCGCGTATTTTTTCTATTCCAGGCATCAGGCGGACAAGGCCGAGCGCGAGGCGGCCGAGTCCCGCCGGCGCGAGTTTTTGAAAAAAAAGATGGAGGAGTCCAAGGCTCCGCCTCCGCCCGCGCCCAAGGCGTGGGAGAATCTGGTCGACGCGTCCGACCTTGCCAAGAAATGCACTATATTGATAGTCAACGCGACCGCGACCGTCCCGGGGTGGGAGCTTGTTTCCGCCGCCTGCTCTGAAAAGGGCATGACCGCGAATTACAAGCGCGTCTATGGCAGCGCGAGCTGGCTTTTCGAGGCGCAGAAGCTTGGGCTTTTAAGCCCGAGGATAGTGCTGCGCTCCGCGGACGCGAATTATAGCCGCATAGTTGGCGAGGCGGAAATCCCCCTTGTCCGCCGCGGTTCTTTCGAGCCGAAATTGGAAAAGGCCGCGTTGCAGGAGCTGTTGACCGACCGCTTCCACGCGTTCAAGATACATGGGTTCAAGCTTGACAACCGTGAGGATTTCGTGCCCGACCCGTCCGCGCCCTCCGATCCAAAGGCGCCCCGTGGGGCCAAGAAGAAAGGCGTCGCGTTCCCCTATACATATTTTTCGTTCGCCGACGCGGCCTATCGCTTGCCGCTTGATTGGGTGAAATTGTTGAACGATGCGAATTCGCTTGAATTTTCGCTTATAAAATGGGATAATATGTCCCGGAGATGGTCTTATGAGGGCAGGGTTTTCGAATTGGTCCCCGAAAGGCGGATGCCCGCGGATGCCCCTGCCGGACCCGCGCCCGCGCCCGATTCGGCGGAGGGTGCGGCACAAGGCGAAAGAGGGATGGAATGAACGGGTTCGTATTGGCGTTTGCCGCTTTGGTCGCGACCGGCCTTGCCGCCCCGTTCGGCTTGTCCGCCGCCGGAAAAGTTGAAAGGGCCGTCGATGGAAATGATGGCGCGCCGTGGCGTGCCGGAATAGGGGGCCTGTCCGCATTTCCGGCTGGCTTTCGTAAGGATATGAGTTAGGGAGGGGAATATGAAAAAATTATTGCTGCTGTTTCTGGCTGTGTTCGCGCTCGATGTGTCCGCGCCCGCGCCCGTTTTCGCCCAAAGCGGCGACGATGACGAGGATTATGAGGATTACGAGGAGGAAGAGGATTATTCGGGCGAGGACGATTCCGACGGCTCCGAAAGCGATTCCGACGAGTCCGATGAATCCGATGATTATGACGCCGAGGCCGCGGACGCGGATGCCATATCGCGCGAAGAGGCCGCCATCTCGGCCCAAGGCGTCGACCTGTATGAAAATTCGGAGGGTGTGGACGAGGAGGGCGGCTTGTTCAAGCTTGACGCGGACGCCGCCGAGACTTTCAAGACCATGACCGCCATGGAGCGCGCCAACGCTCTTATGAAGCTGAAAATAGAGCAGGAAAAACTCTCTCTGGACCTTGAAAAACAGCGCGCCGAAAAGAAAAAGATAGCCATTTCTTTGCAGGAGGCCGAAAATGTGAGGAGGAAAAAGGAGGAAGAGGCCTCCCTTGCCGCCGCCGCCGCCGAGGCCAAATTGCAGAAAGAGCAGGACGCCGCCGCCGCCGAGGAGGAGGAAAAACGCCAAAAGGCCGACTTGAACCGCCAGATACTTGCCAAGGTCCAGGCCGCCGATTTGAACGATCCGGATCAGTTGAACGCCGTGGCGCAGCTTATGGCGCTTTCGCCGACGGCTTCCCCCGACGCGGCCGAGGCCCTCTCTTCGCTTAAATCCAAGCCCCAGGGCAAGTCGTTCGAGGATAAATACGCCCTCAAATCCATAATCGGCGCCGGGGGCAGCCTGTCTGCCAATATAGAGAACAAGGAAAAGTCCGCGACCACCCGCGTGAAAAAGGGTTCGTTCATCGAAGATTGGACGGTCGAGGGCATCACTGCTTCCAGCGTCCTTTTGAAAAAAGGCGACCAAAGCAAGATAATGAGCTTGAATTGATTTGAATCGATCCGCGGCGTGGAATTGCCCGCAAGGCGGATATTGGAACGGGTGTAAAGAAAATGTCTGACGAAGAGAAAAAAGAAGTCGCCGGCCCCGCCGTCCCGGATGCCGCCCCTGTCGGCCCCGCCGCCGAAGCGGATGGAGGCGATTCCTCGGCGCCGGTGTCGTCCCGGTTCGAAGGCCTTACGAACAAAGAGATAATCGCCAAGCTGTATCAGGGCGGCGGTCTTGAAAGCGCGGCCAGCGGGAATTATCCGGTCGGCGCCGACACGCAAAGCTTGCTCGCCCTGTTCGGGGACGGCACGTTCATAGTAAGCAATACCCATAAATACGACGGCCGGGTCCTGTCGTTCCAATCCTTGGTCCGCAAGAAAGGGGGCAAGATCAACCGCCCCGAATATGTTCCGATGAGCCTGCTTGCCCAGGTGTATGCCCAGGCGGGCAAGGATAACGGCCTTCACGGGGGCAAGGCGGCGAATATTGACGAGGCCGACAACAACAAGATGCAAAAGGACTTTGTGGATATAGTCTATCGCGCGGCCGAGCAGAAGGTTTCCGATATCCATGTCGTCGTGGCCGAGCATACGACGGTAATGTTCCGCGTCGCGGGCTCTATGCATACTATATTGGAGTATGACAAGGTGTGGGGCGAGTCTTTCGTAAGGTCTGTGTTCGCAAGCGCCGATATATCGGATTCGAACTATGCCCAGAACGAGTTTCAGGTGGGGCAGAAGCTTGGCAATACGCCCCTGCGCGGTGAAAAGGATCTTTACCTTCCCGAAAATGTCCTTGCGATCAGGTTGCAGTTCAACCCCATAGCGTTCGCGACAAGATACTTGGTCATGCGCGTGCTTTATGCAAATTCGAACGCGGCCCAGGACGACGACCTGCACGGCCTTGGCTTTGGCGATTACGAGGATACCAGGCTGTTCCGCATGCGGGCCTATCCGACGGGGTTGTGCGTCATAGCGGGCCCGACCGGCTCGGGAAAATCCACCACCTTGCAGCGTAATATGATAAAGATGTTGAAGGAAAAGAATTACGAGATCAACCTGATAACCGTCGAGGATCCGCCCGAATATCCGATTCCCGGCGGGCGCCAGCTGCCCGTGACGAACGCCGCGACCGAGCAGGAAAAGGAGGACGCGTTCAACCTTGCGCTTGCCGCCGCGCTGCGCAGCGACCCCGACGCCATGATGGTTGGCGAGGTCAGGACGCTAAGCGCCGCCGATTTGGTGTTCAAGGCGGCGCTTTCCGGGCATAATGTGTGGACGACCCTGCACGCGAACTCGGCGCCGGCGATATTGAACCGCCTTATGGACATGGGGGTCGAGGCGTATAAGCTGCGCGATCCCGAGCTTGTCCGCGGCCTGCTTTCGCAAAGGCTGTTCAAAAAGCTTTGCCCGAAATGCCGCGTTCCGGTAAAGTCCAGACCCGGCGACCCGGCGTATAAAAGGCTTGAATCCGCGCTTGGCGCCTATGGGGTGGAGCAGAGTTTTCAACAGGGGCCCGGCTGCGCGTTTTGCAACAACAAGGGGATAATGGGCCGCATAGTTGCAAGCGAGATAATCATGCCCGACCACGAGTTTTTGGACATGCTGATGGACGGTGATAAAAAGGACGCGATAGGGCATTGGCTGGACAAGCTTGACGGCCGCACGCTCAAAGAGGACGCGATCGAGAAAATGCTATTGGGCGTGATCGCGGTGGACGAGGTAGAGCGCTGGTGCGGCTTTTTGGACGCTGACGCGATTTATTAGTTGACTTGCCGTCGAAAATAGCATAGTATAATCCCGCTATGGCCAAGAGGCATTCTCAACATATTTGTGTTTTTCAACGCTTGGTCCAAAGCATGTGCTCTTGTTCGGCCTAGGCCGAATTTCGTCTTTCGCGCCCGCGGGCGTCGTTGAAAATCCGAAAAGAATAAACATATTGTGACAGGAGAAAAATTATGAATCATATTATGGTTTCGCAACAGCAAGTTGAGAATGACGATGTAAATACCCAAACCGATTTGCCGAAAACGCCCGACGGGTGGAATATCCTCCGCGTCGGCGCCGGTCTGCGCATAAGTAATAAGGGGGGCTCGACAGAGGATCTTGCGCAGTTCTTGAAAGCGCACGAATTGTAAAACGGCCCGAGGGGATTTTTTCGGCAATAGCCTATTTGGTATAATATAGCCGATTCAGTAATAGCCCGTTCGACAATAGCCTATCGGTGTAATAGCCGATTCAATAATAGCCTATTTTGTCATGGCCTAAGGGAATTTTTTGCCGAATCCCTGATAGTCGCACAGCCCGTGCCCGCAAGCTATGCCTTGGTTTTCGATGAAAACCTTGTCCTCGCGGTTGTAAAAATATGCCTTGCCCAGATTCGTTATCGCCCCGGACGGATTGTATAAAGGATCGACGAAATAATAGTCGATGATAAAATCCTTGCCCGTGTTGAACGAAAGGGTCATTGTTCCGACCGCGGTTTTGGTGTTGTCCGAATTTGCCGTCGCTACGGCAATCCCCTTGTAGGTAGTGCCAAAGGACAGGCTTTTATCCGTCCATATGCCGTCCCTTTTGTTCGAATCCGCGATGTCGGCCGCCCCGCCCGCGGGTATGGATGGCCGCTCGATGGACAAAGCGCCCTCGCTGTCGCCGGCCCAGATTTTGCGTGTCATATAGGTTTCGCCCCACGCGCCGTATTTGGTGAACTCGTATTCCACGCCGTCATACTCGCGGATGGGCACGTTTATGGATAGGCCTGGTTTAACTTCGCTGTCCGCGTCGCAGTCGGTCGTGCATACGGGGTCGTCCGACAGCGCGGCCCATAGGTCGCGCGTCATGGCCCAGTCGTTGTAGTAATAGGAAGTGTCGTCGCGGTCCCCGCTTATATAGTTGTCGCTTGTCGAGCACGCCGCCAAAGCCAAAATATAGGATATGCAGTATATTTTCTTCATTTTCTCGCTCCTGTTCGCTTTCATTTTCGATAAGTAAAATCTATTGGAAACCGGCGGCGTATACGGGATTTTTCATCCATATTCCCGATTGAAAGCACGCTTGGCGCATGGCGCTAAGGACTTTTAATCGCTCGAAATTTTATTCCAGCAAAGGGCTCCAAGCGGGGTCGCTTGCCTTTGTGGGGGTTTTTATGCGCTCGTGGTTGTATCCGGTTACATCGACGCTTTGCAGGGTCAGCAGGTCGTCGCCCCTGCCGTCGGGCTTTTGCTCATAGAATATGATGCGGCGGCCGTTCGGGCTCCAAGTGGGGGATTCCAGCATGTATCCGTCCGCGATTATGCGCTCGCCCGTCCCGTCTTCGAACATGACGCCGATCGAGAATTTAGAGCCCTTGATCTTGACGAAAGCCAGATAGTCCCCGCGCGGGCTCCAAGCCACATCGCCATAGCGCCCTTCGCCGAAAGACACGCGCTCGGCGTCGCCGCCGCGTCCGGACATGACATAGATTTGCGGGGTGCCGCCGCGGTCGCTGATGAAGGCGATTTTTCTTCCGTCCGGAGAATATGACGGGGCCGTGTCGATGGCCGCGTTGCGGGTCAGT
>JAIRTB010000089.1 GCA_031255155.1 Rickettsiales bacterium | reverse complement strand
GACATCCTGCGCAAGGCTCGCGAGGCGAAAAACCTCGACTTCGACGCCATATCGAACGCCGTCAAGATCAAGCCCCAATACCTTGCGGCGATAGAGGAATCGAAATTTTCGAAACTGCCCGGCCAGGCGTATGTCATAGGATTCATGCGGACCTATGCCGACTATCTGGGCCTGGACGCCGCGAAAACCGTCGCCCAATACAAGCTTGAAAACGCCGTGCCGGCCGATTTCCACGCAGAGGAAAAGCTGGACGAAAACTCTGTCCTGCAAGACCCCGCAATCAACGCGAACCACATAGTCATAGCGGGCGCCTTGGCCTTGATCGGCCTTTTCGCCGCCTATTTCGCCAACCGTCCCAAAACCCAGGACGAGGAGGAAGCGGACGCGCGCGTCGAAAATCTTGTGTCTTTGAACTCGAACGAGCATCAGAGCTTGGCCGAGGCGGCGGCACGCGAGGAGGCCAGGCGCCGCGCGGCGGGGGCTTTTGCCTTTGCGGGGGGCTCCGGCGCCGCGGATTTGTCCGAAACGGCCGGCGCATCCGGCGCGTCCGGAACGGCGGGCCTGGCGGGGCCGTATTCGCAGGCTTTGCCCGGGGATGCGGGCATTCTTGCCACGCGCGCTTTGCCCGAAGCCTCCGGAGCGGCCGGGGCTGGCGGTGTCGTCGGTGTCGCAGGAGCGGCCGGGACCGCCGGGGCCGTTGCCTTGAATACTTCGGCATCGGCGGGCGGAGCGGGCGCCTTGAATACTTCGGCAGAGGTTGCCGGAACCATCGCACCGAACACCTCGCCTGTCGAAGTTATTTCCTCGAACACATCGCCTGTCGGAACCATCGCACCGAACACATCGCCAGCCGGAACCATCGCACCGAACACATCGCCTGCCGGGGCGGTCGTGCGAAACACAGAGCCCGACGGCGCGGGAGGGGCGGCTTTCCAAAACTCTTCGGGGAACGCCTGGACCGGGATCGAATCCGTGATCATCTCAGACGACGACGCGGCGGCGCCTTTGCGCGGCGGCAGGACATACGGGCTTGAAAACAAGGATTCCTCGCGCATAGAGCTGCGCGCGAAGGGGCCCGTATGGGTCAAGCTCAAACAAGGCGGCCTGTTCAAATACGACCCGGAATCGGGCGACGCGGGCGACGGCACGGTCGTATTCGAGGCCATATTGGAGGCCGGGGATTCGTATTTCGCCCCGGACGCGGACGGGCTTTTCCTGAGCATAGGGAACGCGGCGGCCCTTGACATCATAGTCGACGGCGTTGCCGCCCCGCGCGTATCCTCCCGCCCGATTTCGCGGCACAACATAGAAATGTCCCCGCAAAAACTGCGCGAAGGCTCGGCCTATATCAAAGGAAGGAGCGCTATATGAGCGACACCCTGAACACCCGCGCGATGAGCGGCTTCGTCGAGCTGCTCCCCCGGCAGCAGGCCGTTTTCGACAAGGCCAAGGCCGCCGTCCTCGACGAATACCGCTCTCACGGATTCGCCCCGATCGAAACGCCCGCCATAGACAGGGCGGAGATTCTTTTTTCCAAGGCGGGCGGCGAAATGGAAAAGGAAATCTATCGCGTGGCCAAGACCGGGCGCGACGACCTGGCCCTGCGTTTCGACCTTACCGTCCCCATGGCCAGATACATCGCCGAGCACGCGGGCGAGATTACATTCCCCTTCAAATGCTCTCAGATCGGGCGGAGCTATCGCGGCGAGCGCGCCCAAAAGGGACGCTATCGCGAATTCTATCAGGCCGACATCGACATCGTGGCCGAAAACTCCCTCGACACGGCATACGACGCCGAGGTCATCGCCACAGCCGCCGCCGCGGTGCGCCGGATAGCAGCCCTATTCGGGCTTGGCGGATTCACGGTCCGCGTGTCGAACCGGCAGGCGTGGACGGACTTTTTCGCCGAAAACGCCGTCCCGGCCGACACGGCGGGCGCGGTCCTGGCCCTTTTGGACCGCAAGCTGAAAATGCCGCCCGAGGATTTCGAAAGGGCTTTGGACGCGTTCGGGCCCCTTGCCCCGAAAATAAGGGCTTTGACGGACAAGGGCGCGGCGGCGCACCCCGACCTTGCCCGCGCGATGGAGCTTCTTGCCATGCTTGGCGTGCCGGCGAAGGCGGACCTGTCCATCGTGCGCGGGCTGGACTATTACACGGGCAGCGTATTCGAAACCTTTTTCGACGACCGGCCCGAGCTTGGCAGCGTGGCAAGCGGCGGGCGATACGCCAACCTTGTATCCCGCATGTCCCGGCGCAACATAATCGGCGCGGGCGGCTCGATAGGGCTTTCGCGTCTGCTTGTCCCCATAATCGAAAAGGGCGAATTTCCCCTTGCCGGACCGGATGCCGCGATCATCCCCGTATCGCCCGCCCAGGCGGGGGCCGCCATGCAGACAGAGCATCGCCTTGCCCTTGGCGGCGCGGCGGCGTCGGCCTTTTTGAACGGGGCGAGCCTTAAAAAAAACATGGAGCTTGCGAACAAATCCGGCGCCAGGTTCGTCCTTATCGTAGGAGAGGACGAGTGCAAGTCCGGGCAATTCACCCTTAAAAACATGCTTACCGGAGAGCAGGGCAAGCATGACCTTGACGGCATACTTGAAAAAATCCTTGCCGGAGAAAGGGACGGAAACCGCTTTGGCGGCTTGGCCGGGGGAACCGGCCCGCTTGGCGGACACGGACTTGGCGGCTTGGCCGGGGGGACCGCCGAGGGAGCCGGAGCGGCATGAACCTCGCCCTTAAATTCGACGAGCTGAAAGCGAAATTCGAATCGATCGAGCGGCGCCTTGCCGACCCGTCCCTTCCTTATCCCGAGATAGCGGCTTTGGCGAAAGAGCGCAGCGACCTCAAACCCGTGGCCGACCTTATCGACGAGCATCGCGCCGCCCTTGCCGCCATGGCCGACGCCGAGGCCCTTGTCAAAGATCCTTCGATGCGCGAGCTTGCCCAGGAGGAATTCCACCTGGCCAAAGAAAGGGCCGGACTTTTGGAACACAGGATCAAGCTTGCCCTTTTGCCCAAGGACGAGGCCGACGACAAGGGCGCGATCCTTGAAATCCGCGCGGGGACCGGCGGGGACGAGGCCGCCTTGTTCGCGGGCGACCTTTTATCCATGTACAAGGCATACGGCGACATCCGCCGCTGGGACTTTGAAATCGTCGATTCCCACGAGAACGAGCTTGGCGGCCTCAAAGAAGCAATAATCCGCATATCGGGCAAGGGCGCTTTCGGCCGCCTTAAATTCGAATCGGGCGCCCACCGCGTCCAGCGCGTGCCCGCGACCGAATCCCAGGGGCGCGTGCACACCTCGGCCGCGACCGTCGCCGTCATGCCCGAGGCCCGCGAAATAGATGTCGAGATAAACCCCGCCGACCTTAGAATCGACACCTATCGCGCAAGCGGCGCCGGCGGGCAAAAGGTGAACAAAACCGACAGCGCCATCCGCATAACCCACATCCCCTCGGGCGTGGCCGTCCAATGCCAGGACGAGCGCAGCCAATTCAAAAACAAGGACAAGGCCATGACCATGCTGCGCAGCAGGCTTTACGAGGCCGAGCGCCAGGCCCGCGACGCCGCCCGCGCCGCCAAGCGCAAGGCCCAGGTCGGGACCGGCGACCGCAGCGACAAGATACGCACATACAACTTTCCCCAGAACCGCTTTACCGACCACAGAATCGGCCTTACCCTTTACAAGCTGGACCGCATAATCTCGGGCGAAGGGCTCGACGAGGTGATCGACGCCCTTGCCACCGCGGACCAGATCGCCGCTTTGGCCGAGGCATGAGGCGCGGATCGGGCGCTTGGGCGGCGCGCGGGGACTGGCGCAAGCCCGCCTTATGCCCGCGGGCCGGCGGACCACGGGGCACGGATTGGCGGCGGAGTTAAAAACCTTGATATTTCCCCGGCGCCGCGCTATTATGGGAATATCGGGAGAGGATTATGGAAATTGTCTTATCGGGCGAAGTCGGGCGGCTGACCGCCTCTTATCGCCGGGCCGAGGACAGCGAGGCGCCCATCGCGGTCGTATTCCACGATTCTCCGGAGCGCGGAGGGTCGATGAACGACCCCGTCGCATACGCCCTTTTCCTTGCCTTCGCGAACAACGGATTTTCCGTGCTTAGGTTCAACTTCCGCGGCGCGGGCGGAAGCGAGGGCGAGTTCGACGGCGGCGAGGGCGAGCTTGCCGATTCTTCCAGCGTGGTGGACTGGCTTCAAGAGCGGCACGAATTCGCAAGGCAATTCTGGCTCGCGGGCGACGGATTCGGCGCTTTCGTCGCCATGCAGATGCTTATGCGCCGCGTCGAGGCAAGCAACTATATAAGCGTATGCCCGCCCCTTAAAAAATTCGACTTTTCCTTTTTCCAACCCGTGCCGGTGGACGGCCTCGTGGTGTCGCGCGGGGGCGACGCGAACGGCGCCGACGCCTTTCCCGCTTTCGTCAAAAGCATCAACAAGCGCAAGACATCGCGCGCGGAACTGGCCGTCATAGACGG
>JAIRTB010000028.1 GCA_031255155.1 Rickettsiales bacterium | reverse complement strand
GGTTAAGGACCTGCGGCTTGTTTCCTTTTCCGCGAAGAACGAGGGCCCGGATCTTGTCAACCGGGCGGAAATTGAGTTTAAAAATCTCGACGCCCTGGGAACCTTCCTTGACGCGGGGGGAAACCTTGCCCGAATCGGGGACATTGCCCGAGGCCCCGCCAGCCATGGCTTTGGACGCGGCGGCATGGGCGGCCCCGTCTTTGGCGGAGGAGGCCCAAAAAAGCAACGGCGGCTATATCGCGGCAAGGTATGTATTCAACACCTCGATCCGGGCGGAGGTCGACATCGGAAACCCGCCCGAAACGGCAAGCGCAAGCGGCCGGGCGCCAGCTTTCGCCGCCGCATACGGATACGAGTTTTCCGGATCGCGCCTGGAAGCGGAGCTATCGGCCGGAAACCGGCTTTACGCTTTGAGCGCGGGGGGCAAGGAGCTATCTTTCGAGGCGGCCTCGCTGTTCATAAACGGGTATGCGGATTTCGCCACGGGGACCTGGCTCACGCCCTATATCGGCGCGGGATTCGGCGTTTCCAGGACGGCCGTATCCACGGACATTTTCGACGGATACGACATATCGGGCGGGGACAACACGGGGTGGTCGATCGGCTATTTGATAACCTTGGGCGCCTCGGCGGAGATAGGCGGCGGATGGTCGGCGGAGATCGCATGGCGCCGCGTCGATTTCGGCACGCCGCCCTCTTATTCCGCCGAAGCCTCGCAGACCGGCTCAAACGCGCCCTCGTTCGTCATACACCAATATCTTTCGGCGACAAGCAACGCGGCGATTTTCGGATTCAGGAGGAGATTTTGATCAAAAGCCCCGTTAAAAAACCCGGGCGGAGCGCGGCTTTCGCCCTGCCCAACATTTTGACCTATGCCAGAATCGCGGCCATTCCCGCCGCGTGCTTCCTGCTTTACACGCGGGACGAGCTTTATTCGCGCAATATCGCGTGCCTTTTGTTCTTTCTGGCCGGAATCACCGACTATTTCGACGGCTATCTTTCCCGCAAGATGAACATCACAAGCGAGATAGGGCGCTTTCTAGACCCCATAGCGGACAAGCTTTTGGTCGCGGCCATGCTTGTCTCGATGGCCCAGGTCAAGTTCGTGACCCCTTTCGAGACATCCCTTGCCATAATAATCATCAGCCGCGAGATATTCGTTTCCGGCCTGCGCGAATACCTTGGCGGGCGCAAAGTGAAAATGCCGGTATCCATACTCGCCAAATGGAAGACCGCCACCCAGCTGCTCTCGATAGGCTTTTTGGTATTCGGGCGGAACTATCCCATAATTTTCGCGCCATCTTTCGCGGACAGGGCTTTGTTCGACATTTACATCGCGGGGGTCGCCTTGCTTTTCATATCATGCGTCCTTACCATCATAACCGGGTGGCAATACCTGCGCGCGGCAATACGACACATGAAGGATTGGGATTGATTTACAAGCTTGACGGCCTTGTCGACGAAGTATACGAAAACCTTGCCGTCATATCCTCGGGCGGGGTAGGATACGGCGTATTCGCTCCGTCGCGCGTCCTTGCCTCGCTATGCGCCGGGGAAAGGGCCTCGCTTTTCATCGAAACAATCGTGCGCGAGGATTCCATAACCCTATACGGATTCGCTTCGCGCGGGGAAAAGGAGCTATTCCTTTTGCTTACCAGCGTGCAAGGCATAGGGCCGAAAGCCGCAATCGCCATACTATCCGCCCTGTCCGCCCAAGAAATCGCCGCGGCAATATCCGCGGGGGACCACGGCGTCCTTGCCTGCGCCAACGGCATAGGCCCCAAGTCCGCCCAGCGCATAGTCGCCGAACTGCGCGACAAGATAGCCAAGCTTGGCATAGCCCCGGCCGGAGCATTGGCCGGAGCGCCCCTGCCATCGCAGGCGGAAGACGCCGTATCGGCCCTTGTCAACCTAGGCTATTCCCGCTCCGCCGCCGTGAAAAATGTGGCCGCGGCTTTGGAGGAAGCCTCGGAGGGCGCCTCGATAGGGGACATTATACGCAGGGCTTTGTCATTATTCAACTAGGCCAAACCGGATTCAATCGGGCCTTGTCGGATTCAGCCAGGCGGACCGAGCTTGGCCAGGCCGAACCGGCAAGAACGCATCAAAAAGCCTTGTTTTCATCGAAGCTTTAACATTACGCCATACGATAAAACCGCGCCAGACGACCAACGCGGGCGGGACTTTGGCGCCGGGGAAAAGGCGGGCGGAGAGAGAAACCGCATGCTTGACAAGCGCGGCCGCCGAGGATATAATCCCCTCCGACAAAACTTATAAAGGAGCAAAAATGAATGGATTCATGCAGGGCAAAAAGGGCATAATTTTCGGCATAGCGAACGACAAATCCATGGCTTGGGGCATCGCCCAGGCCTGCGCCGCCCAAGGCGCGCAGATCGCCGTCAACTATATGGGCGAAATAATGGAAAAAAGGGTCCGCCCCCTTGCCGAATCCATCGGCTCGCCCGTAATAATGCCCGCCAATGTCCAGGACGACGCCTCGCTCGATTCCTTCTTCGCCGAGGTAGCCAAGGCTTTCGGCAAGATCGACTTTATGCTGCACGCCGTCGCATTCTCAGACAAGGCCGAGCTATCCGGCCTTTATGTCGACAACACTTCGCGCGAGAACTTCAAGAACACCATGGACATTTCCGTCTATTCCTTTACCGACCTATGCAGAAGGGGCGCGAAAATCGCGGGCGAGGGCGCGTCGTTCCTTACCCTGACCTATCTGGGCGGCGAGACATACATCCCGAACTATAACGTAATGGGCGTGGCGAAAGCCGGCCTGGACGCCTCGGTCCGCTATCTGGCAAGCGACCTTGGCAACCGCGGGATCCGCGTGAACGCCATTTCCGCCGGGCCCATCAAGACCCTCGCCTCCTCGGGAATCGACGACTTCAAGCTTATGATGAAATGGAACGAGCACAACTCTTTCCTTGGCCGCAACATGACCATGGAGGATGTCTCGAAAGCCGGAATGTTCATGCTTTCCGACCTGTCGTCCGGAATCACGGGCGAGAGGCTGCATGTCGACTGCGGCTATCACGCCCAGGGCATGGTCAACCTTGCCCACACGAAAGAATCGGGCGAGCTGTTGATCGAATACGCGGGAAGGCTTGACAACAATTAAAAGCCGTCGCGTTCCCCGCGCGCGCCCTAGACTTGACGGGACGGACGCGGACGGGCGCGCGGACCCGCCTTTGCGCCGCACGGCCGGGCGTTTGGATTTAGGATTGTAATGGCGGAAGAAAAATACAAAGT
>JAIRTB010000010.1 GCA_031255155.1 Rickettsiales bacterium | reverse complement strand
AGCTTAAATTCCTGATCCGCTCGCCCGAGGGCAAGGATTCGACCGACCTTATCGAGGCGGTCCTTGCCATAGCCGAGCATACCGCGATGCCCGGCCTTGCCATGAACGCGGCCCAGTATGTAAGCGATTACCAAAGGAACGATTCGTTCGCAAGCCCGCATTACCCGGTAATCTCGGCCGAGCCCCAGGGCGGGTGGAGGATAGACCAGGCTTTGATCAACGCCGTCGCCAGACAGGAATCCCGCTTCAACCCGCATGCCAAGTCGGGCGTCGGCGCAAGGGGCCTGCTGCAAATAATGCCCTCTACCGCGGCGTTCATCATGCGCGACGCTTCGTTGAGCAGGAAAAGGGAAAGGCTCTATGACGAAGAGCTGAATTTGAAGATAGGCCAGTCCTATATCGACTATCTGCTTTCCGCTCCGGGCATAAGCGGGGATCTGTTCAAGTTCCTGCTTGCCTATAACGCGGGCCCCGGGAATTTGAAGCGTCAAGAGGCGCGCATGGTCAACCCCGAGAACGACCCGCTGTTTTTCGTCGAGGGGATATCTATAAAGGAATCGCGTATCTATATAAAAAAGGTCATGGCCAACCTGTGGATTTACAGGAACCGGTTCAATCAGGACAGCGATTCTCTGGACGCGCTTGCCGCGGGCGAATGGCCGGTCTATATGGCCAAACAGTGCGATTGGAAGCCGCGCGTCCTTCCGTTCGAGCTGCCCGAAGAGATCCAGCCCGATGAAATCCAGTCCGATGAAATCCTGCCCGGCGATTCCGTCGATGATGAGGGCTCTGGCGATGCCGATGATGCCGCGGACCGGGACGGTTCCGGCGATACCGCGCGTCTTGGCGTTTCCAACAATGCCGCGGGCCGGGGCAATGGCCCGCGCCCGGGCGGTGCCTTGTATGATGCGGGCGATGGCGGCCCGGATGCCTGATTATGCGATCGAAAGCGGCTATGCCGGCCCTGTGGTCGGCCTTGACGAAGCGGGCAGGGGGTGCCTTGCCGGTCCGGTCGTTGCCGCGTGCGCGTTTCTTGATCCGGGGAAAATCCCGCCCGCCCTGCTGTCGGTAATAAACGATTCGAAAAAGCTGTCCGAGCCGCGCCGTGTCGAGGTTGCCGGTGCCCTGCGCAAGCTTCCGTCCGACGCGTTCGCCTCTGCGTTCGCGCGTGTCGAGGCGGCCGAGATCGACCGGATAAATATATTGAACGCGTCGCTGAAAGCCATGGAGATCGCATATTCGCGCCTGTGCGGAATCTTGCCGCGCCCGCCGGTTATGGCTTTGGTCGATGGCAATCGCCCGCCCGCGATAGATCCGTGCCGCTGTATAGTCGGGGGCGATTCGAAATCCCTTTCCGTCGCCGCCGCGTCCATAATCGCCAAAGTGGAAAAGGACCGAGCGTTGGGCGGGTTGGGCGCGCGGTTCCCCGTGTATGGCTTTGCCGCGAACAAAGGCTATCCGACCGCCGGGCATATAAAGGCGTTGAATGCGTTCGGCCCGTGCCCCGCGCATAGGAAAACCTATGCCCCCGTCGCGCGCTTGATAGCCTCCGCTTGACGGCTTGACAATCGCGAAAAAAATTGTATAATCTGCGGGTCCTTGGGCGAAATGGCTGTATGACGAAAAAGATTTTCCTGTTCGACAACGATGGCACCTTGACCACAAGCGGCGCGCGGGCGTCGCCCGAGATAACGCGCGTCCTTGTCGCGTTCGCGGACAAGTTCAAGATGGCGATAGTCACGGGCAGCACATGGGAGGATATAAGGCTCCTCCACGACGAGGCTTTCCTGACGCACCCGTCCGCCGAGTTCGCTCTTGACATGGGCTCGAAAGTCTATTCCCGGGGCGCCTTGGTGTTCGAGCGGCCCTCCGGCGTTGATTTCGAGACTTTCCGCCCGCATATGGAGCATATCCTTGCCAATGTTCCGATGAAGTATGGAAAGCATGACTTTCCGGAAAAGACCCGCGTCGCGAACCGCATAAATTTCACGACCCTTGGCCGCCTTGCGGGAAGCGTGAACCCTCCGCCGGAAATTTGCGCCGATTACGCCGCATGGGACAAGCAAAACGGCCAGCGCGCCTGGATAATCGATTATCTTGAAAAGCATTATCCCGGGCACGAGATAACCTTGGGCGGAGGCATTTCGATAGACATAACGAAAGAGGGCTGCGGCAAGGACCAGGCGGTCGGTTATTACCGCCGGCGGGGTTATGATTCTTTCTTTTATTTCGGCGACCGCATAGGCGTGCTTGGCAACGACAACGCGATAGCGCATGGGATAGTCGATGCCGGCGGCACGGTGTTCGCCGTAGAGAGTCCCGCCCATACGGCGCGTATCATGCGCTCGATAATGGAAAACGAACAGCCGTGATCCGGTATCAGGCGGCGTGTTCCTTTGTGTCGCGTTCGTTCAGGATGGATTCCAGTTTCTTTGCGGCCTCCCGCCGCATATAGGCCTGATAATTCCGCCCATTGGTTTTGTGGGCGTTTTGCCCGTCCTGTCCCCGCGTCTCTATGCTCGATGCGCGCAAAGAGCGTCCGTCCTGCCCGCGGATGCGTTTCTGCAAAGAGCGTCCGTCCTGCCCGCGAGCCCGTCCCTGCAAAGAGGGCGCGTCCTGCTCGCGGATGATGCGTTTCTGCCACGCGGCGCGTCGTGCCGGCAATATGCGCGCGATTCTGCGCCCGTCCGCCCCGCGCGAGATTACCGGCACTTTGCGCTGGCCCGTGGATTTCGCGTCCGCGCGGTCGAGTATGCGTCCGATCCGGTTCTTGCCGCGCCGCGCTCGGGCGCGTGCCTTGCGCTCTTTTTTGTTCTGCGCCGGGGATTTTCCGTTGGCGTCGCGGGCTTTTTTATTCGCGTTTTTCATCATGGTTTTAAGGTTGTTCAAAGTCTGTTTGAGGGCTTTCAGCATTTCGATCAGGGCCGATATCGCCGGAGATTGAGGCTTTATGGAAAGCGCCTGCGCCAGCAATAGGTCGATGGATCTGGTTATATTCCCGATCCTTTCCAGGTTAAGGGAGCTTTTCTCGGCCTCGTGGAAAATGTCGTAAGCTTCGAAGAATAGCTTGTGCTCGGGCGAGTTCGCCTTCACTCCGCTCGAACCAATCAGGGATTTTACGAATTGGACTATCTTCATGGCGGGCCTCCTTTTGTTCAAGGTAATTGTAATATAGTGTTTTTTTGCGGATATGTCAAGGGCGCGGCGCTTGGATTCCATAAAACTTTTCCTTGATTCGCGGGCGCGAAATCCGGGCAAGATTTCGGTCGTTTGTTTTCGTCGGGAAAGTCAAACTGCACGAACCAATAATCGTAACCCCGGATCTTGGGTATGCGATTGCCTTTTTAATTCATGCCGTTTTTTAACATGCTGTGTCTGGTTGTCGGTAATTTATTAAAAGGATGCCCGCCAAGATTTCTCTTGCTTTTCCCCTTTGCCGCAAGTAATATATGCGCGGACAAGCAAAGGAGATGTTTATGGCAGGAAGTATGAACAAGGTGATTCTGGTCGGCAATCTGGGCCAGGATCCCGAGGTCCGCCACAGCCAGAACGGCGACAAGATAGTGACTTTTTCCCTGGCGACAAGCGAGAATTGGAAGGACAAGAACGGTGAGCAGCAGGCGCGCACCGAATGGCATCGCGTTGTCATATTCTCGCCCGGCCTTGCCGATGTGGCCGAGAAATATTTGAAGAAAGGCTCCAAGGCCTATGTCGAGGGCTCGCTCCGCACCCGCAAGTGGCAGGGCCAGGACGGCCAGGACAGGTATACCACCGAAATAGTCCTCTCCGGCTATAACGGATACATGATTCTGCTGGACAGGCCGTCGGGGGGCGAGCGGGGCGATTATAGCGACCGCCCGTCCGGCGCGGCGCCGGCCAAAGGGCACAGCGGATGGGACGCAAGCGACCATCCCGCCGCCGCAAGCGCCGCTTCCGCCGCCGATCTTGACGACGAAATCCCGTTCTAAAAATCCCGGGCTCCGCGCGTCCGTCGATCGAAAGCCGCTCTTTGGCGGGTTCCGATTGTCTGCGGATATTTTCGATTGAAAGTTCGAGTTCGAATCCGCTATTCGGCGAGTTCCGTTTTTTGCGGATAGTTTTTATTGTAAAGTATGAGGGAATTTCCCGCCGCGCCACGAGCCCCGGTCCGTTCCGCCGCGCAGAGCCGCCAATCTGCCTCGCTATGCTTCGCCGTGCCAAGCCAAGCCACACCGAGCCGCTGATCCACTCCGACCCTCCGCGTCGCGCCGTGCCAAGCCGCAAAACTCTACTCCGTTCCCGCTACCCTGCGCCGCCGATTTACTCCGTTCCCCCGCGCAGAGCCCCGGAGCTCTACTCCGCCGCACAGCGAGCCACCGATACGCAGATTTATTCCGCTTCGTTCGCACTCGCACAGGGTTTTTTCTCTCTACGCTCGAAAGTTCCGCACTGCCTCGCCGCGCCACACCAAGCCGAGCCGCCGCTCCGGTTCGCTTCCGTCGACCTGCTTTGCTGT
>JAIRTB010000012.1 GCA_031255155.1 Rickettsiales bacterium | reverse complement strand
CGGCGACTTTGACTCCGTCCTGCCGTTTCTGGAACGCGCGTTGGAGGAGAGGCCGAACGACCCTAAGATTTTGAATTATTATGGCTATTTTCTGCTGACGCGCCCGTCTTCCGGCGGCCAAGAGATGGAGAAAGCCTCTCGCGCTATAGAAAAGGCGGTGTTTTCGTCGCCCGCGAATCCGTATTACCTGGACTCGTATGGCTGGTCGTTTGTCCGGCGGGGCGAGGAGTCCAAGGATGCGGGTTTGTTGGAGATGTCCAAAGGGGTGAGGCTGTTGGAGCTTGCCCGGTCGCTAAGCCCGCAAAACGCGGTGATAAGCGAGCATCTTGCAAGCGCGTATTGGAGCGTCGGCCGCTGTCGCGAGGCGATGTTCGAATGGCAAAAAAGCCTGCGTTTATTCGACTCCGACCCTGGCAAGTATAAGGGCGAGCTCTCGCGCGCGTATATAATGGAGCGGATAAAGGACGGCCATGGCGCCGAGGTTGCGGGCGCCGAGGACCAGTCCTGCGACTAGGCGGAGGGGACGCTTCGCGCGCCTCGATCCGCGCCCTCCTCAAAAAATCCGCACCCGCTCCAATCCGCAACTCCCAACCCGCAATAACAAATACGCCCCCTCAAAAAAATCCGCGGGCATAAATCGCTCCAAGGGTCGCACCCCGATTCAGTCCTTGAACTTCGTTCCAATGATTAAAAAGAGATAAAAAAGAACGGCGTCGGACGCTAAGAAACAAAAAACCGACAAAGGCGGCTATTTTCTGAATAGCTCGGCTTCCTGTTCGCGCAGGGTCTCTCTGATTTCGGCCTCGTTTTTGAACCAGTTCCTCTCGTATATGGCGAAAGCGGCGAAATAGGCCATGAATAAAAGGACAAGCCAGACGAACCATCGCTGGGCCTTGTTCCTCAGGTTCGCTCCGACAAGGGCGGGCTTTTTCTTCGCGGCAAGCCAGACGCTTTTCAGGCCGGCTCGCGGATGGTTTTCGCGGGCTGCCTCTTCAAGCGCGGCGTCGCATAGCGCGTCCATGTCGCTTATGCTTCTGTTCGCAAGAAAGGCAAGGGCCGCAGCCGCGCGCAGGGCAAGCGGGTTTTTTTCGCGGGAAAGGGCCGCGGCGTCTTGCGATATGGCGCGCGCCAGAGAGGCCAGGGCGGGCGTGTTGGGGCGTTTAAGCCGGAATTTCGCGACGATGGGCCCTATGCCAAGGCTTTCCAGGCGGCGCGGCATCCGCGAGTCTTTTGCCGAGGCGACGATGCGCAGCCCGGGTGTTTTTTCCAGGATAAAGGCGATGCCGGCCATTTCTTCGTCGTCAAGCTCGTCTATGTCGTCGATTATTATGGCGCGGTCGAGGCCCCTTTTTCTGGCGTCGGCGAATCCGGTTATAAGGGTTTCCGCGTCCGCTTTCTTGCGCTGCACGCCGAAAGAATCCAAAAGGGCGCGTATTATGTCGGAGCCATGGGCGGCTGAGGCGCGTGCGGTGGCGAATCCGGCCGCAAGCTTTCGCGCGATATGGTCGAGGACAAGGCTTTTCCCCACGCCTTTTTTGCCTATGATCAAGGCGGCGCCGGGTTGAAAGCGCAGGGCGGTGGCGGCGTTGTCCGCGGCGCGCCTCTGGCTGGATAAAAGGATTTTGGGCGCCTGTCCGCCGTGCGCGAAAGGCTTTCGGTCATAGTGGAAGTGGGCGGGATAGGTCATATTAAAACTCTTGCTTTTCCTTGGGCAAGGATATAGCATGTCAATAGCTAAATCAACAAAAAAGGCGATTTATGGAAAAAGAAGAGTTGATGGAGTTGAAGGGGCAGGTGGTTGAAAAGCTCCCCAACGCCATGTTCCGGGTCAGGTTGGAGAACGGGCACGAGATAATGGCGCATACCGCCGGCAAGATGCGCAAGTTTCGAATATGGGTCATGGTGGGCGATTATGTTAATGTCGAGATGACGCCCTACGATCTTGCGCGCGGCCGGATAGTGTTCCGGTATAAGGATAAGGGCGGGGTGCAAAAGCCTGCCGCCGCCTAGCCGACTAACCGCCTAGCCGCCGAGGCTTCTAAGGCCCATGAGGCCCATTAGGCCCTTGCCGCCTCTAAGGCCCCTGTTGCCCCCAAGGCCGCCGCGGGCCCTTGTGACCCGATCGGCCTCGCCGCCGTCGTCCCGGCCGGGCTCCGACAACAGGACGCGGCCCGGCCTTGGGCCAAAGTTGATGGAGAAGTGGAATGCGCATAGAGAACATATTGTCAAGCCGTGTCCGCGATTTGCCTGCGGACGCGGTGTCAAGCGGGCACCGCCTGTCGCTCAAAGGCGGGTTCGTCCACCGCACGGCGGCGGGCATATATACGCTGGGCTATCTTGCGCGCAAGGCGTGCGCGAATATCGAGGATATCATCCGGGACGAGCTGGATTCTCTGGGGTGCCAGGAGATAAAGATGCCGGTCCTCTCGCCCGAATCGCTGTGGCGGGAAAGCGGGCGCGACGGCATAGACATACTTTTGAAGTTCAAGACGCATGTGGGCGCGGACATGGTGCTGAACCTCTCGCACGAGGAGGTGGTGGTGGATTACGCGCGGGCGGCGGTGCAAAGCTATCGCCAGCTTCCGTTTTCGCTGTATCAGTTTCAGACGAAATATAGGGACGAGCTGCGGCCTCGCGCCGGGCTGATCCGGTGCCGCGAGTTCACGATGAAGGACGCGTATTCGTTCCATGCGGACGAGGCGAGCTTGGACGAGACCTACGGGCTTTTCCGCGCGGCGTATCATAGGATATATGAAAGGATAGGGCTTGCCGGGGTCGTGGACGCAAAGGCGTCCGGGGGCGATATGGGCGGGGAATACTCGCACGAGTTCCAATGGCTGAACCCCGTGGGCGAGGACCAGATCTTCACCTGTCCGTCGTGCGGCGATTCGTTTAATAAGGAGATACTTTCGAATGGCGCGGCCGTGTGCCCGAAATGCGGGGTCGGGATGTCCTCGCGCCGAGGGGTCGAGGTTGGCAATATCTTCCGTATAGGGGACAAGTATACCGCCCCGATGAAAATGCGCTTTTCCGCCGCGGATGGCTCGGTAAGGACGCCGGTAATGGGATGCTATGGCATAGGGATCGGACGGGCTTTCGCGTGCGTTCTCGAACAAAGCGGGGACGAGGGCAGGGCGGTTTTCAACGCCGCGGTCGCTCCGTTCAAGGTGCATGTGGTCTCGATAGGGCGCGACGCCGGGACGAACGGGCTTGCCGAATCTCTGTATAAAGAGTTGCTCCGGCTGAAAGTGGACGCGGTTCTCGACGCGACGGACGCGGCTGCGGGGTCCAAGTTCGCCGAGGCCGATCTTATAGGCGCGCCGATAAGGGCGGTTTTTTCGCCAAGGAATGTCGCCGCGGGGCGGATCGAGATGAAATATTCGGGCGTTCCCGGCGGGGAGGAGTTCGTTCCGCTTTCGACGCCCGCGGAAAAAATTCGGGATATGTTGAAATGACCGTGGCCGAGTTGCAGGAGTATATAGTTGAAACCCGGGCGAAAATAGGGTTTTCGACGGATATTGTCGATTCGGCGATAGGGCTGTCGTTAGAGGCGGGCGAGGTTCTGAACGCCGTGAGGAAACAGTTCATTCGCGGCTTGCCGCCCGTCCCGTCCGAGGATAAAAGCTCCCTCCCGCACGAGCTTGCCGATGTGGCGTTTTATTTGTTCGCGCTTGCCGCAAGGCTTGGGGTGGATATAGAGGATGCCGTGAAAAGCAAGGCCGCCTTGAACCTTCGGCGCTTTCTTTCAAGCAAGTGAAAGAAAGCCTTTGCCTGGCCGGTAATTTCAAAATCGCCCGGGTTTTTGTGTTTTAAGTTTTTTTTATGTAGTCCTTGCCGCCAAGTATCGTCCCGCCGTCCCGTCAAGCTCCATCCTTGCCGCCAAGTATCGTCGCGCCCCGTCCCTGCGCTCCATCCCGCCGTCCCG
>JAIRTB010000001.1 GCA_031255155.1 Rickettsiales bacterium | reverse complement strand
CGCAAGGCAACAGGCAAAGCCTCCTAAAAAAACAATCCCGTAAAAACGCCCCGGCCGCGGACGGAATCGCTGTCGTAACCGCAGCCGTAGTCATAGCCAAGTGGTCGTAGCCGTAGCCGCAGCCATAGTCATAGCCAAAGCGCTGTCCGCCGATAAGTTCTCGCTCCTCTCCTCGTCCCAGCCGCCGCAGCCACTCTCTCCCAACCGCCGCCGCCTCTCCTCGTCCCAGCCGCATCCGCTCCTCGTCCCAACCGCCACCTCCGCTCCTCTCTCCCAACCGAGGCAAACCCGCCGCCGCAGGGCCCCGCGCGGCGATGTAAAGTTTTATTTCGACAAAACTATTGACAACAAGGCGAAACGGGATTATTTTTGTCTCAACCCAAAATCCGAAACCAAAAAGGGGAAATTGAAATGGACAAGAAAGAACCTTCGTTTAACGCCGCGCAAGAGCGGGCTCAGTCGTCATCTCCGGCGCGGCTCCAAGATCCGATCCGTCGGGACCGCCTGGGCCGATTCGCCAAGAAAAAGAATATAGCGATAGCTGTCGGCTGCGTTGTGCTGTTGGGCGCGATAGTGGGCGTCGCCCTCTCGTTCGCAAGGCCCGAGGCCAGGGACGAGATAACCATCGCCCCCGCGGCCCCTTCCGCCGCTCCGGCCGATGCCTCCGGCGAGATAGCCCCGAGCTTTGATATCGTGCGCATGGAAAAGGGCGAGGTTGTGGTCTCGGGCCGGGCTGCGCCGCGTGCGCAGGTCCATGTCCTTGACAACGGGGTCGAGCTTGGAACCGAAACCGCGGACGAGAATGGGCAATGGGTGTTCCTGCCGAAAAAGGCGCTGCCGGTCGGGGACCGCAGGCTTACGCTTTATACGGTCGGCAAAGACGGGGCCAGGATCCGCTCGCGCCAAAGCGCGCTCCTGCGGGTAAGCGAAAATAAAGAAGAAGAGGTCGGGGCCGTCGTCGGCGGCAAAAAGGATTCAAGGATAATAAAGGCGCCCAAAGGGGACGACATCGGCTCGCTAAGGCTGGAAAAGATAGATTACTCTGAGGACGGCGGGTTCAAGGCGTCCGGCCGCGGGGACAAAGGCTTGGGGATAAGGCTCTATATCGGGCGGGATCTTTTCGCCGAAGCCTCGGTCGACGACGGCGGCAATTGGACGGTGGATAAGGATATAAGGCTTGAAAACGAAAGGCTCTATAAAATCCGCGTCGACATGGTGCGGGGCAAAAAGGTCGTCCGCCGGGTCCAATACCGGTTCGCGCCGCACTTTCTCGATTCCTCCGAGGCAAGCGCGTTCATGGTAAGGAAAGGCGATAGCCTGTGGACGCTGGCGCTGAAAGAATACGGGCGCGGGGCGGTTTATGTTGTGATTTTCGAATAGAATAGGTCCCAGATAGCCGACCCGGATAAAATCTATTACAACCGCGATATCTTGACCTTGCCGAAAAAAGATTCCAGGTTTTACGAGGAGAAAAAAGCCAAGGCCCGGCCGCCTCGCGCGGCGCGAATGCCCGCTGGCGAGAGGCGGTAAAAACCCGGCTCGACAAGCGGCAAAAACTATATAGACGGGCGGAAAAAATTTCGCCCGTCTTTTTATTATCGAATTTCTCCCGCATAACAATAAACAACAAAAGAGAAGAAGCGAAAATTTTCTCGACTTCCCCACCGAAAAATTGCAAGGCAATTTTTGGTAATCAATAACTGTAAAAATCCGGCGACACGCGCGGCGGATTTTTACTCATAATTTTCACACTCAAAAGTACCCGCAGGCGAGCCCCGCTCGCCAAGGAGCAACTTTTGATTGATAATTCAAGAGTTCCTAGCGTCCAAGAACCCCTGCAATATAGCCGCGGCGGCGGCGGCGTCCAAAATCCGGGAGCGCTTGGCGCGGCTCATGTCGGCTTCGCGGATAAAAGACTTTTCGACCATGGCCGACGATAGCCTTTCGTCCCAAAATTCGACGCGCTCGGCGGTCAGCGAAGAGGCAAAAGCCCTTGCCGCCATTGCCGCCGCCCCCTCGCGGCCGTTCATTTCAAGGGGCAGGCCGACGACCGCCGTGCCTATGCCCTCCGCGGCGATGATCAAGTTCGCCTCCCGGACCGAAGAGACGACGCGCAAAGGCAGGGCGATCCTCGCGTCCCAATCGCTTATGGCGACCCCTATGCGGCGCGACCCGGGGTCCAGGCCAAGAAAACGCTTTACAATGGCATTCATAAGATATATGATATTGTCAATGCTGGGAAAAAGTAAAGCATAAAACCAAAAAGGAGAAAAAAATGGTTGCCAAGAAAACAAAGAAAAACCATCCGGTCAAGGCCGCGGCGGCCGTTCGGGCCGATTCGGGAGACAATGCCGCGTGCCGTTGCGGCTGCGGATGTTGCTGTGGCCGTGCGCGCCAGGTGTTCAAGGCGGTCGTGTTCATGCTTATCGGCGCCGCGATATGCTGCGCTGTATGCTGCAAGCACGGCAGGCGCCACCACAAGGGCGAGCATCCCAAGGCGGAATGCCCCGCGGCCAAAGCCGCGAAAGCGAAATAATCTCCAAAGCCCGGCTATCCGGGCTGTAAAAATCCCGCGGCCGCATATGGCGCGGGATTTTTTATATGCGTTTTATAAGCTTGGCAATCAGATCTTTACGCTTCTTTGCGCGCTTGACGGCCCTGTCTTGTAGAGCGCCCCGGCATTGCGGCGCGCGCCGAGAGAGAGGGAAAAAGGCCCTCTTACTCTCTTCTTGCTGCGATGGAAATCCCATAGCCGGCCGCCATGAATACCGAAGCCGCCAAAACCCACCAGGCAAGGGTCATGTCGGCCTCGTCCGCATAGGGCAGCTTGGTGTTCATGCCGTAATACCCGACGATGAAAGTCGGCACCATAAGGATGATGTTCCACATGGTAAGGCGGTTGATGTAGGTGTTGGAATCGATGTTGATGACGGACTCGAAAGTGTTTTTCGTCGCCACGAGCATTCTGCTGTAAGCGTCGGCGGTGGCCGCGGCTTGGTTCAGCTCGATTCTTGTCTCGTCGATAAGCTCGTCGCAGTTCTCCTTGTTGAAAGAGCGGGTCTTGTCGAGTTTTTCAAGGACATTGCCGTTTCCTTTGATGCCGGCGGCGTAAAGGGTATAGCTGTTTTCGATTTCAAGGAGGGCGAGGAGCTGGCTTTTGCGCATTTTTTCTTCAAGGCTGCTTTTCGCGGCCAATACGCGCTTGTTCAGCTCTTTGAGGGATTTAAGGTATTGCTCCGCGATTTTATAGATTATGTTTAGGATAAGAAATTCGCGGGATTCCTTGGCTGCGGTGGGAATCCTGTCCAATACCTCGCATTTTTTGCGGCATATTGTGATTACGCGGCCCTTGGCATAGATGATGGAAAGCGGCTCTGTGTGCCAGACGGCGTCCGTTTTTTTGTCGACAACGGGAAAGCGGACGATGATGACCTTATAGTCGTCCTCTTGCTCGATTCTGGGCTGCTCGTCGGCGTCCATGATGTCGGCAAGCGTGTCGCTGTCGATCTTGTATTCAAGGTCCAATGTGGCAAGGTCGTCGTGGTCGAGGTTGTATACGTTCAGCCAGTCGAATGTTTTAAGCTTCGTTTTCGCAAGCATTTCGGCCCTCCCGCTGGAAAGATGAATATGGATTTGACGGGTATTATATACTAACGGAGCGGTGTTTTCAACAATAATGCGAGGGCCCCCGCGCCTGCCGTCGATCATCGTCGATCGCCGTAGATGAATAATGCCTTGCGAAAGGGCGCTTGTGCTAAATCCGCTTTCCCTCGCGCGTGAATGCCAATACCCCGTCCTTCCCAGCGGATATTACGAATCCGCCCAGGGTGGCGCGCTTGAATCCCGGCGAGACGATTTTCTCGTAAAGCCCGATAATGCTTTTAAGCCGTGGCGCGTATCGAGCCCCGAGCATGCCGCCAAGGGCGCGGAAAGCTATTTCAAGCGGGACCGAGCGCAGGCGCGGAATACTGATCGGCTCGCCAAGGAATTCGCGGGTGTAATGCTCTATGGCGTCCCTGGCGCGGGCCATGTTCTCTATGCACAAGGCTACGCGCGTGTGTGGGATTTCAAGCCCCCGCATGGCGTCGCGCACCCTGGCCCGGAAAAAGCGCGCGTCCTTGTTCATGGGGTCCTCGACCCATTCCTGCCCGCGCGAGCCAAGGAATCCGATAATGTCCGCCTTGGCAAAGTCAAGCATCGGCCGGACAAGGCAAATGTCCCCCAGCCGCGATTTCGGCGGCATGGCGGCAAGGCCGTATACCCCCGACCCGCGGGCTATGTTCATAAGGAAAGTCTCGGCTTGCTCGTCCGCGTTGTGCGCCGCGGCAAGGAAGGGAAAGCCTCTCTCCCCGCACCATTGCGCAAGCATGCGATAGCGGTATTCGCGGGCCGCGGCCTCTATGTTCCTGTGCGGCTTGGGCCCGTCGTGCGAGAGGATAAAGTGCCGCATTTTGATCTTTTCCATCTGGCCGCGCACCCATAGGGCCTCCCGCGCCGATTCCGGGCGCAATCCGTGGTCCACGGTAATCGCGGCGGCTTCGGCCCCGCGGGCGCGTGCCCATTCGTTCAGCATGATGGCAAGGCATGTCGAATCCGCCCCTCCCGACACCGCCGCGGCGATTTTGGGCGCGCCGGGGCAAAGACGGTCCATTTTTTTGTTGAATAACTCTTGCATGGTGCTAGACTATCCTGCATGGAAAAATTCCGCAACATCTATCTTTTGGGGCTGGTGGCGCTGGTGCTGGGCTGGGTGTTCAAGGGCTCCGCGGACGCCCCGCCCCCGGCCGGCGAAATTCCGTATAGCGCGCTCATCGGGGATATAAAGGCGGGCAGGGTTGCCAAGGTCGAGTTGCAGGGGGACATGGCCTCCGGCAAGATGAGGGACGATACCGGGTTCACCTCCCGCATAGTCCCGACGAATCGCCTGTTCGAGCTGTTGGAGGAACACTCTGTCGAGGCGTCGATAGCGAAAAAGCAAGATTCCATGGGCCTCGCGCGGATAGTGGACCTTTTGGGCGCGCTGTTGTGGATAGTGATATTGGTCATGGTGTTCAAGGGCTTGAAAAGGGGCTCCTCGTCCGGCGGCGCGATGGGCGGGTTCTTCAAGGGGCGCGCCCGCGTGATGGAGCCGTATTCGGGCAAAGTCTCGTTCGCGGACGTTCTTGGGATAGACGAGGCGAAGAAAGAGGTCTCCGAGGTGGTGGATTTCCTCTCCGACCCGGAAAAATATTCGCGCATAGGGGCGCGCATACCGAAAGGCGTGCTGTTGGTGGGGCCGCCGGGCACGGGCAAGACGCTGCTCGCGCGCGCCATAGCGGGCGAGGCCGGCGTGCCGTTCCTGTCGATGAGCGGAAGCGATTTCGTCGAGATGTTCGTCGGCGTCGGGGCAAGCCGTGTGCGCTCCTTGTTCGACCAGGCGAAAAAGCGCGCTCCCTGCCTGGTGTTCATAGACGAGATAGACGCGGTCGGGCGGCACAGGGGGGCTGGCGGGGCTCTCGGCGGCAATGACGAGAGAGAGCAGACTTTGAACCAGCTGCTTGTCGAGATGGACGGGTTCGAGCCGAACGAGGGCATAATCCTCGTCGCCGCGACGAACCGGGCGGATGTTTTGGACGAGGCGCTGCTGCGCCCCGGGCGCTTCGACCGCCAGGTGTTCATAAGCCTGCCCGACATAAAGGGGCGCGAGGCCATATTGGCAAGGTATGCCGGGGATATAAAGGTTGCGCCCGGGACGGATATTTCGTCCGTGGCAAGGGGCACCCCGGGGTTCAGCGGGGCCGAGCTTGCCAACCTTGTGAACGAGGCGGCGCTTGCCGCGGCGCGCTTCAACCGCAAATTGGCGACCCAGTGGGATTTCGAATACGCCCGGGACAAGATCCTGATGGGGATGGAGCGCAGCTCCCTGTCCCAGACAAAGGAGGAGATAAGGCTCACCGCGTATCACGAGGCCGGGCACGCGCTGTGCTCCGCGCTGCTGCCGGGCGTCGATCCGATACACAAGGTCACCATCGTCCCGCGGGGCCAGGCGTTGGGCATGGTCCAGAACCTGCCCGAGAATGACAGGGTGTCGCGCAATATAACCCAGATAAGGTCCGATATGGCGGTTTCGATGGCCGGGCGTGCGTCCGAGGAGGTGTTCTTCGGCGCCGACAGGATAACGACCGGTGCGGAAAGCGATATCTATAACGCGACGGCGCTGGCGCGCGCGTCGGTGGCAAGATGGGGGATGAACGAACGGCTGGGCCTTGTGTTTTATGGCGAGGTGTCCCCGAATTACGAGGGGGTCGAGCCGCGGACGAATATCTCGGACGCGACGGCGCGGCTTATCGACGCCGAGGTCAAGGCCTCTCTCGACGAAAGCTATGCCCTTGCGAAAAAGACCATCTTGGAAAACAAGGCCTCGGTCGAAAGGCTGGCTGGGGCGCTGCTGGAATACGAAACCTTGACCGGGGACGAGGTAAGGTCGATAATCGGGGGGAAAAGCATCAAGCCGAAGAAAGATTCCGCGCACAAGGTTCCCGCGTTCCCGCGCAGGACTACATTCGCGCCTACATCCATGGCGGCAAAAACTCCCCTTGCCGCCGAAACAAAAGCTCCCCTTGTGGCCAAGGCGGCGAAGGGCAAGGGCCGCGGCGGCCCGAATGCGAATGCGGGCAAGCTTGAAAAAGGAAATGATGGAAAGCCGGATGAAGGATGACAAGACGGGTCTGCTGCGGCGCATTTGGCGCGAGCATACAAAGAAATACATAGGGCGGCTTGTCCTTGCGGCGGGGCTGACCGCGGCGGTGTCCGCGCTCGAAGCGTTCGGCGTGGCGCTGTTGAAGCCCGTGTTCGACGAGGGCTTCGCGTCCGAGAACGCGAAGGTCCTGAACATCCTGTGCTTGCAGATAATAGGGATATATTTCCTCAAAGGGCTGCTTTATTACGCCCAAACCATGATGATGACGGCGATAACGCAAAAGACCATCATGGGGATAAGGCAGAGGCTGTTCTCGCATATTCTTACGCTGGACATGGGGTATTTCAACAGGAATCCGTCCAGCCAGCTGGTGGCGAGGGCGGTGAACGACGCTAATTCCATAGCCCAGATAGCGCTGAACTTCATCACGCATGTGTTGAAGGATGTGGTCACATGCATATCGATGATTGCGATAATGCTGTGGTATTCGTGGAGGATATTGCTGTTCGTGCTGGTGCTGTTCCCGATCGGGGCGGTTATGATAAAAAGGATAAACGGGAAAAGCAAAAGCGTGGCCAGGCTCGACGGGGCGCAGGCGGCCGACTTCATGGGACGCCTGTCGGAATCGATAGCGAATATAAAGGTGATAAAGTCCTATGGCATGGAAAGGCGCGAGGACGCGCGCATGAGGGAGCAGTTGGAGGCGATGTATGAAACCTCGCGCGAGATGGTCAGGGTCCAGGCGTCGGTAAGCCCGGTTATGGAGACGCTGTCCGGCTTGGTGATAGCGGGCATAATAATCTTCGGCGGGTGGCAGATTGCAAGGGGGGGCCTTTCGACGGGCGGGTTCGTCGTGTTTCTGGGCGCGTGGGTGTCGATATACAAGCCGTTGAAGTCGCTTGTCGGCTTCCGGGTCCAGTTCAACATGGCCATGGCCGGCGCGGCGCGTGTATACGAGATAATCGACGCCAAGCCGGGCATATCGGACGCCAAGGACGCCGTGGCCCTGGCCGGGGCCAAGGGCGATATAGAGTTCAGGAATGTCGGCTTCTCCTATGACGGGGCCAAGCCGGTGCTGGACGATATAAGCTTCAAGATCCCGCGCGGGCGGACGGTGGCCCTTGTCGGGGCCAGCGGCGGGGGCAAGACAACGCTGGCAAGCTTGATACCGCGCTTTTTCGACGCCACGGCCGGCGTGATAACGCTGGACGGGGTCGACATCCGCAAAATCCGCATAAAGGACTTGCGCCACGCGATCTCGTATGTAAGCCAGGATGTCTTGCTGTTCGACGATACGATAGGGAATAATATAAGGTATGGCCGGGCGGATTCCGGGGGAAGGATAAGCGGCGCCGAGGTGATAAAGGCCGCCAAGGCGGCGAACGCGCACGAGTTTATAATGGCCTCGCCGCAAGGCTATGACACGCGGGTCGGGGAAAGGGGCGTTCTGCTCTCCGGCGGGCAAAAGCAAAGGATAAGCATAGCGCGCGCGCTGATCAAGAACGCGCCGATACTTATCCTGGACGAGGCGACAAGCGCGCTCGATACGAAATCCGAGGCGGCCGTGCAGCAGGCGCTCGATAACCTGATGAAGAACCGGACCACGCTTGTGATAGCGCACCGCCTCTCTACGATAAGGAACGCGGATATGATATTCGTCATAAACCGCGGCCGCATAATAGAAAGCGGCGCCCACAAGGAATTGCTGGAACACGATGGCGAGTATGCAAGGCTCTGCCGCATGCAGTTCAAGGACGGCTTCAAAGGCGCGCCCAAGGCCGATCCTTCCCTCGCCGCCCTCGCCGCCAATGCTGCCAAGGACAAAAACGCCGCCGCACGCTATTCCAAAAACTCTTCCAAAAACAAGGCCGCCAACGCCCCCGCCACCGCCACTACCGCACGCCCTGCCCCTGTCGCCGCCACTACCGCGCACCCCGCCGCCAATGCTTCCAAGGGCAAAAAGGTCTCCGCCGTAGCGCCCGGACCCGAGGAACGGCGGGACAGGCAAGAGGATCTGTTCGCATGAGCGCCAGGGTAAAATTAAAGTTCGGGCCAAGGGCGTTCTGCGTCATAGGGTTTTTGCTTGCGCTTTCGGGCGGGCTGTCCGCGTGCGGCAACCGCGGCGCCCTGCCCGTGCCGGACTCGGCTAATTATAAAAGGACTTACCCGTCGTATTAGGGGGGATAGGGAAAGGAGGCTTGCTATGAATAGGTCTACGAACGCCGAAAAAGGGCTGTTGTTCCTGGCGGTTTTGTGCGTGCTGCGCGCGGGGCGGGCGATATTCCTGCCGCTTGCCGCGGCGATGTTCCTGTGGATATTGATATGGCTGCTGGAAAGCGCGTTCGGGCGCCTGTGCCGGCGTGCGAAATTGCCCTCCGCGTTCCAAGAGTTGGCAAGGATAGTGTCCATATCGGCGATAATGGGGATCTTGTGGCTGGTTATCGAGGTCATAGGGGGCAACCTTGCCGAGGCGTCCCATTCGTTCGCCAGGTATCAGGCGAATGTCGGCAGCATAGTAGAGCGCTTTAACGCAAGGTTCGGGACTTCGTTCGACTTGGCCCAGCTGGTCGGGCGGATAGATATGGCGTCCGTCGCGAACGAGGTGGTTGGGCGGACCGCGGGGTTGATAAGGGGCGTGTTCATGGCGGTGATCTATCTGGTGTTTATATTGTTGGAGGAAAAGTCCATGGCGAAAAAGCTGCCGCTGGTGTTCAAGGGCGGGCTGAAAAAGCTTCTCGACCGGGCGACCGTGGACAAGATATTGGGCAAGATAGGCACATACCTTGCGGTCAAGACGCTGTGCGGGGTGCTCACCGGGGCGGCGGCGTATGCGCTGATGAGGCATATAGGGCTGGACTTCGCGCTGTTCTGGGCGCTGCTGATGTTCCTGTTCAATTATATTCCGACGATAGGGTCCATAGTGGCAAGCCTGCCGCCGATAGCGCTCTCCCTGCTGCAATTCGACGGCGCGGCCGGGCCGTTTTTGGC
The DNA here is from genome assembly GCA_031255155.1 of Rickettsiales bacterium. Classification (GTDB taxonomy): domain Bacteria; phylum Pseudomonadota; class Alphaproteobacteria; order Rs-D84; family CACZYB01; genus WQWV01. Next base: position 10,599 of record JAIRTB010000001.1, on the reverse strand, counting down.
GGCGGCGGTGGGGATCACGGCGATTCAGGTGGCGATAGGCCAGATATTGGAGCCGAGGATAATGGGCGCGCGCGTGGGGCTGAGCCCGCTTGCCATGATAGTGTCGCTTGTGGTGTGGGGCTGGATATGGGGCGTGGGTGGGATGTTCCTGTGCGTGCCGATAATGCTGATAGCGCTGATAGTGATGTATAATGTTCCCGGCACCAAAAAGTTCGCCGTGCTTCTAAGCCAGGACGGCAAAAATATATGAATGCGAAAAGGATAAAGAAAGGAGAAAGATATGATGAAAGCCATTGTTGCGGCGCTGTTTCTGTCGGCGTGCGGATGCGATTGCAGGTATAACGAGTATATTCCCGAGAATAATCCGCTGGTCGTGCCGCCGGACCTAAGGCCGATAAAGAATTGAGCGGTGAGAACACACCGGTAATAGAACACTACCTGTCGCTGAAAGAGGCAAGGAAGGATTGCCTTCTGCTCTATCGGATAGGCGACTTTTACGAATGCTTTTTCGACGACGCCAAGGCGGCGGCCGAGGCGCTGAATATCCAGCTGACAAGCCGCGGCGGCAAGGTTCCCATGGCCGGCATCCCGCACCACGCGTTCGATTCGTATATGCCGAGGCTTGTCGCCAAAGGTTTCAAGGTTGCGGTGTGCGATCAGCTGGAAACGCCCGAGCAGGCGCGCGAGCGCGGCGGGGCCAAGGCGATAATCCGCCGTGGCGTCACAAGGATATTCACCGCGGCGACGCTTACCGAGGATACGCTGCTGGAAGCTTCCGCGAATAACTTTCTGTGCTCGATAGCGGCAAGCGGGACTCTGGACCCGCGCGTTGCCGTGGCGCTGGTGGATATATCTACCGGCGAGGTGGAAACATCGTCGCCCCCGGCCGGCGAGCTGCATGGCTTTCTGCTGATAAGGAATCCCTCCGAGGTCATAGTCCCGCCCTCTATGGCTTCCGCGCCAAGGTTTTCCGGGCTGATGGGCGATATAAAGGAAAGGCTTGTCGTCCGGCCGCTGCTCGACGACGCGACGGCGGGCGCGCTTGTGGCCAGGCAATGGCCGGGCCGGACGCTTGATATTCCGCCGCTGGAAACGGTGGCGCTTGCGAACGCGCTCTCGTATGTCGCGCTGACCCAGATGGGCGCCGTGCCCGGCTTGAAGATGCCGGAAAAGAAATCCGGCGGGGCGGTCATGGCGATAGATTCGTTTTCCGTCGCGAACTTGGAGATATTCGATTCCCAGGGCGGCGCGGACGGCCCGTCGCTGTTCAAGGTCATGGCAAGGGCCCGGACGGCCAAGGGTAAAAGGCTGCTGCGGGCAAGGCTTGCCGCGCCGCTTGCCGACGCCGCCAAGATTCGGGCGCGGCTGGACGAGGTGCAGTATTTTTTCGACCGCCCCGGCATAACCAGGCGCGCAAGGGATATTCTGGGCGAGGTCGCCGACTTGGAGCGTATATTGGCAAGGGCCGCCATGGGCCGGGCGGGTCCGGCCGATATCTATGCGGCCGCGGCGGCTCTGCAAAAGGGGGCCGAGATAAAGTCCCTGATGGAGGATAACAAGGATTATGGCTTGAACGCGCCAAGGGAAATCGCGGCAAGGATAAAATCCGCGCTTTCGCCGAATCCGCCCGCGACGGTTGCCGCGGGAGGCTTCGTCCGCGAAGGGTTCGACGCGTCCCTCGACGCGCTGCGCCGCCTGTCCGGGGACGCGCGCCGGTTCCTGCTCGAACTCCAAGCGCGCTATGCGCTGGACGAGTGCGTTCCCGGGCTGAAAATAAAGTATAACAACCTGGCGGGCTATTTCATAGAGGTCCCGGCGCGGAACGCCGCGGCGCTTGTGGGGAAAAAGCCGTTCGTGCACAAACAGACGCTCGCCTCGTGCGCGCGCTTCACCACGCCCGAGCTGGCAAGGCTGGAAGGCGAGATCCTCTCCGCGGGCGAGAAATGCCGGGCGCTCGAATTGGAAATATTCGCGGGCCTGTCGTCCGGCTTGGTGGCCGTGGGGGAGGAAATAAAGGCCTTCGCGGACGAGCTGGCAAGGCTGGATGTGGCGGCGGGGCTTGCGGACGCGGCGCTTGCGCATGGCTGGACGCGGCCGGGGATGGACGATTCGCTGGACTTTTGCGTAAAAGAGGGCCGGCACCCGGTGGTCGAGGCGGCCTTGGGCGCGCAAAGGAAGCCGTTCGTCCCGAACGACGCGGACTTCGGGGAAAGCCAAAGGCTGTGGCTGCTGACCGGGCCGAACATGTCGGGCAAAAGCACGTTTTTAAGACAGAACGCGCTGATAGCGGTCATGGCCCAGTCCGGCAGCTTCGTCCCCGCGCAAAGCGCCAGGATCGGCGTCGTGTCCAAGTTGATGAGCCGCGTCGGGGCAAGCGACAACCTGGCGCGCGGCCTCTCGACATTCCTGGTGGAAATGACCGAGCCCGCCGCGATATTGGAGCGTGCGGACGCGCGCAGCTTTGTCATCCTGGACGAGATAGGGCGCGGCACGGCGACCTGGGACGGGCTGGCGATAGCCATGGCCGCGCTCGAATTTCTGGCCGGGAAATCGCGCTGCCGCGGGGTGTTCGCCACGCATTATCACGAGCTTGTCCCCGCGGCGGCGGCGCTCGGGTCCGTGGCCGCGTATACATTGGAGGTCAAGGACGCCGGCGAAGGGGTCGTGTTCATGCACAAAGTCGTGCGGGGCGCAGCGCAAAGCTCCTACGGGCTCCAAGTGGCCAAGCTCGCCGGTCTTCCCAAAGAGGTGCTTTCTCGCGCAAGCGAGGTTTTGCGGCGGATAGAGCTGGACGGCCGTATAAAAGAGGACGATCTGTTTTCGTTCCGCCCGCCTTCCGTCGCGGGGCCCGAGCCGCCTGTTTCCGCCGATTCGCGCGAAACGGAAAAAGCGCTCGATGTCGTGGCGAGGCTGTCCGGCGTGGACCCGGATTCCCTCTCGCCGAAAGACGCGCTCGAACTCCTCTACGAAATAAAGAAACTGCTCGCGGCATAGGACAAAGCATGGGGCAAGGCAAGGGCCGCAAGCCAAGGCCAAAAGCCGACGGCTCGGGCCGCAAGCCAAAGGAAAGGCAAAGGTTCAGGCCATGTTGTCGCGGCTGGCAAGATTGGCAAGATAGTAAAACCGCAAATCCATCAATCGCGACAGGGCCTTCCGCGCGTTTTCCGCTTTCCGCCGCAGGGCCAGGGCTTGGATGTCCCGCCCGCAGAAAGAAAATTCCTTGAACCACTCCGCGATCGTCTTGTCGCCTTTAAGCGAGTTGCAGAAAGCATGCGCCGGCACAAGGTTCCACTTTTTTCCGTCAAGCTCGGGAAACCTGCGCCTCGGGAATAGGTGTTCGAGGGACAAGTCGTCCGCATGGAAAATCTTTTCCCCGCAAAGATGACAGTCGGGAAATTCCCCGCGTTGGATCGCGCGCCTCATCTCTCTGCGCATGGCCTCTTTTGTCCGCTTCCGCGGGTCAAGCTTCGGCGGAGTGTATTTCGGCGAGGCGGCATGCGAATTGCGTTTCACCTGCTTCAATTCTACCCCAGTTTTTCAATAAGGATTTTGCTTATGGCCGAAGGGTTTCCCTGGCCCTTCGTCTCTTTGATTACCTGGCCTACGAAAAAGCCCAGCAAGCCGGTTTTTCCGGCGCGGTATGCCGCGACATTGGCGGGGTTCGCGGCAAGGACGCGCTCTGCGAATCCCTCGATAATCGAACGGTCGCTGACCTGGCGCATGCCAAGCTCGGATACTATCTGCCTGGGGCTTTTGCGCTCGCGATAGGCCGCGGCCAAAGCCTCTTTCGCCTGCTTTCCGCTTATGTCCCCGCTTTTGACAAGGACGACAAGGTCGGCCAGATCCGCGGCCGGCACGGGCGAGTCCGCGATCTCGATTCCGTCTTCGTTCAATAGGGCGGCCAGGTCGCCAAGCATCCAGTTGGCCGCGGCCTTGGCGTCTCCGCAGGCGGCGAAAGCCTCTTCGAAATATGCGGCCGACTCGCGCGAGGATACGATGTGCTCCGCGTCATAGGGGGAAAGGCCAAGCTTGTCCATGAAACGCCTTTTCATGTCGTCGGGCATTTCGGGCATAGATAGGCGTATGCGCTCGACAAGGCCGTCTTCCAAAACCAGGGGCGGTATGTCCGGGTCCGGGAAAAAGCGATAGTCTATGGCGTTTTCCTTGGCCCGCATTCCGCGGGTTGCGCCCGCCGCCGAGTCGAACAGGCGGGTTTCCTGGACTACCGCCGCCCCGCTGTCCAACAGGTCGGCTTGGCGCTTTGCCTCGAATTCTATGGCCTGCATGGCAAAGCGGACCGAGTTGACATTCTTCGTCTCCGTGCGCACGCCCAGCTTGTCCGAGCCTATGGGCCTAAGGGAAAGGTTCACATCGCAGCGCATAGAGCCTTGGTCCATGTTCCCGTCGCAGGTGCCCAGCCAGCGGACCAGGGCGCGTATTTTGGCAAGGTATTGCCCTGCCTCGTATGGCGAGGTCATGTCCGGCTTGGAAACTATCTCCATAAGGCCGACGCCCGCGCGGTTGAAATCGACCAGAGAGGCGGCCGGGTCCCTGTCGTGGACAAGCTTGCCCGCGTCCTGCTCTATGTGCATCCGCTCGACCCGTATGCGCTTGGCTTGCCCGTCTTCAAGGGTTATCTCGACGAAGCCGTCGGAAACTATGGGCATGTCCCATTGGGATATCTGGTATCCGGCGGGCAGGTCGGCGTATAGGTAATGCTTCCGCGCGAATACCGAGGTCTTGTTTATGGCGGCGTTAAGGCCAAGGCCGGTGCGTATGGCCTGCTCGACGCATGCGCGGTTGACGGTGGGCAGCATCCCGGGAAAGCCCGCGTCGAAAAACGAGACATTAGAGTTGGGCTCCGCGCCGAACGCGGCGGGCGAGGCGCTGAATATCTTGGCCGAGGATAGGATTTGACAGTGGATTTCAAGGCCGATGTTCGCCTCGTATTTGCCGTTGACGATAAAGCTCATCTCATAGCCTCCGAGGGACGGTTGGAAAACCCGCGCGCTTCCTCCGCTGCGCTGGCAAGCTGCAATAATGGCCCCTCCGCAAAGGCCGGTCCTATGAATTGCATTCCGATGGGCAGGCCGTCCGAGGAAAGCCCGGCGGGCAGGGAAATGGCGGGCAGTCCGGCCAGGTTTGCGGTTATGGTGTAGATGTCGGAAAGCCATACCTCGATGGGCGTCATGTCCGCGTCTTTCGAAAAAGCGGTCGTCGGGGCGGCCGGGGTCAGGATTGCGTCGCACTTTTCAAAGGCGCGCTCGAAATCCTGCAATAAAAGGCGGCGGACTTTCATGGCTTTGAGGAACGAACGCTCGTAGAACTCTTCGGTCAATATCGCGGCGCCGATCAAGATGCGACGCTTGACCTCGGCGGAAAAGCCCTGGCTGCGGGTCTTTTCATACATGTCGTCAAGGGATTGAAAGGGGCCTTGGGCGCGAAAGCCGTATTTTACGCCGTCGTATCTGGATAGGTTGCTCATGGCCTCGGCCGGGGCGATGATATAGTATGCCGCCATGGCGTATTTCGTGTGGGGCAGGGATACATTTACGACCTCGCACCCTTGGGCTTTCAGGTCGTCGGCGGTCTTGTCCCAGTATTTCTGCACGTCCCTGTCCAGGTCGGGCGAGATGTATTCCCTGGGAATGCCTATGCGCATGCCCCGCGCCGGCCGGCCGATAAAAGAGCTGTAATCCGGCGCCGGATCGGGGCAAGAGGTGCCGTCGCGCTCGTCCGGTCCGGCTATGGCCTGCAATGTCAAGGCCTGGTCCGCCACCGTCCGCGTCATCATTCCGGGACAGTCGAGCGAGGATGCGAAGGCCACGACCCCGTGGCGGGATACGCGTCCGTATGTGGGTTTAAGGCCGACTATGCCGCAAAAGGCGGCTGGCTGGCGTATGGATCCGCCCGTGTCGGTTCCCGTCGCCGCCATGCAAAGCCCGGCCGCGACCGCCGCCGCGCTGCCCCCGGACGACCCCCCGGGCACAAGAAATTCGCCCCCGCGGGAATAAGGGTTCTTGACCGGGCCGAAGTATGAGGTTTTGGTGGTCGAGCCCATGGCGAACTCGTCCAGGCCGGTTTTGCCAAGCATGGCGGCCCCGGCGGAAAAAAGACGCTCCGTGACGGTGGATTCGTATCCCGGCGTAAAGTTGGCGAGCATTCTTGACGCCGCGGTGGTAAGGACGCCCTTGGTGCAGAATAGGTCCTTGATTCCCAAGGGAATGCCGTCAAGCGGGCGGGCCGAGCCGTCCGCATAGCGCTTGTCGGACTCTTGCGCCTGGACGGCGGCTATGTCCGCGGTCTCGGTTATAAAAGCGTTCAGGTCGCGCCTGGCCTCCATCGCCCCGATGTGCGCGCGGACAAGCTCGCCCGCCGAAATCTCCCGCTTGCGCAAAAGCCGTATGGCCTCGGTTATGCTAAGGTCCGTCAAATTCATTTTACACTCCGCCGTCCTCCAAGCCGTCCGCGGGCCAAAGCGAAAAATCCTCCGCGCATGATGCGGACAATCCCCGGTGTCCGCCCGGTAAAGCGCGTGCCTCCCGGACGAATCTGGCCTTCGGGCGCCTCTATGTCTTCCTCGCTTTCCTGGCCCAGGCGTCCAGGATAAAGCGAAGGAAAGTAATATTGGTGAACAAAGAGGATATTATGCCGATGATAAGGGTTATCGCGAATCCCTTGACCGGCCCGCTCCCGAAGTTCAGCATGATAAGCCCGCACGCAAGGGTGGTAAGGTTGGAATCTATGATTGCGGAAAAAGCGTTGTCGAAGCCGTTGTCTATGGATTTCGCGGGCGACAGGCCAAGGCGCCTCTCCTCGCGCATGCGCTCGAAAATCAAGATGCTGGCGTCCACCGACATTCCGATGTTAAGGGCTATCCCCGCTATGCCCGGCAGGGTTAGCGTGGCCCCGGTCAAGGCCAGCCCCGCGAATATCATTGTTATGTTGAGGACAAGGGCCAGGTCGGCGAATATGCCCATAAGGCCGTAGGTCAGGAATAAAAAGACAAGCACGAATATCCCCCCCGCGGCCGAGGCGAAAGTCCCCGCCGCGATTGAATCCGAGCCAAGCCCGGCGCCGACCGTGCGCTCTTCCACCACGCTCATCTCCGCGGGAAGGGCGCCCGAGCGCAGCATGGTGGAAAGGTCCCTCGCCTCTTGGATGGAAAAGCCGCCGCTTATCTGGCCGGACCCGCCGGTTATGGGCTCTTGGATCACCGGCGCGGAAAGGACTTTGCCGTCCAGGACTATGGCGAACCGCTTGCCCACGTTTTCGCTCGTCATCTTTGAAAATTCCCTGGCTCCGGCGGGGTTGAAAGAGGTCGTCACCACCGGCCTGCCGTCCTGCTGGGAAAAGTCCGCGCGGGAATCGGTCAATAGGTCGCCCGGGATGCTGGCCGAGCGCTTGATGGCATAGCCGTCGACGACCTCGCTGTCCGCGCCAAGGACGCCGCCGCGCATGGCGTCTTCGTCGACAAGGTGGAAAGTCATCTTCGCGGTCTTGCCGACAAGGTCCTTGACCCGCTCGGGGTCGTCCGCGCCGGGAATCTGGACCATTATGCGGGAATCGCCCTGCCGTGCGATAGAGGGCTCTTTGTTGCCGAGGGAATCCACGCGCCTGCGCACGATTTCGACGGACGAGGCCATGATGTCGGCCTTGGTCTTGTCTATTGCCGCCTGGGGATAGGAAACGCGTATCCTGGAACCGTCGGACTCGAAAGCCGCCTCTCCGGCGGTTGCGGCCGCGATGCGCCTTCTGATCTCGGCGGCGTCGTCCGGGGATTTAAGGATGGCCGAGGCGAAATTCCCGCTTGTGGCGATATTGGAATAGGGAATGGCTTTTTTCCCCGCGGCCCTGTCCCCGCGCAGCTCGCGCCGCAACAGGTCCCTCAGGGCCGAGGTCTTCTCGCGCACGGCGTTGTCAAGGTCCGCTTCGAGAAGGATGTACGCCCCGCCTTTGAGGTCCAGGCCCAGGGCGATTTCCTGGTCGCGCAGCCATGGCGGCAGGCGCTCTTTGTATTTCTGCGGCAAAAAAGTCGGCAGGCATAGCGCGACGCTTGCGATGATGACGAAAGATATGAATAAAGCCTTTGTTTTGGATTGGCCCATTTCTGCTCCGTAAAAAAATTCAGCGTTTGGGAATAATACCCCCTCCGCGCGGATTTGCAAGGATAAATATTCGCGTGTGGGGAAATGTGCCTTTGCGGGCGGATTTCCGACGGGTCGGCCTCCGGCGAATCCCGCCGCGAAATCATCGCCGCTGGCAAGTGTCGAAAGGCCGCCGCCTACCAATGTCGGGGAATCGCCTCCGGCGAATATCGAAAGATGGGGTGGATGATGGGATTCGAACCCACGGCATCAGGTACCACAAACCTGCGCTCTAACCAACTGAGCTACACCCACCATAAAACCTCCGCCGCATGGCCGCCCGTCAAGGGATGCCGCCGGTGGCGGGCGATAGTCGGCGGTTCCAGAACTTTCAAGGCCGTCGGCTAAAACCCGTAAAAATCCCGCGGCGTGTGCGGCGGATTTTTACTCGTATTTCCCAACGAAAAATATCGCAAGGCGAGATTTTCCGTTGATATACTCAACTTCCCCAATCAAAAGTACCCGTAGGCGAGCTCCGCTCGCCGAGGAGCAACTTTTGATTGCTGACAATAAAAAGCCCGAAAATTTCCGGCGACACGCGCGGCGGAAATTTTCTCGACTTCCCCACCGAAAAATTGCAAGGAAATTCCATACCTCTTCATGTCAAAGGAAACGGCGCGGTCATTCCGCCCAAGGCATCGCGTTCGTCCCGCCGGAAACGGCGCCGAGCAAGGCCGGATATGGCGCCTATATCCTGGCCTTTTCCACCTTTATATCCTCGCCGAACAGGGCGCGGGCGCTATCCGTGTAGTTCGCGGTCATGTCGGTTATGTGGAACGACCTGGCGCCCGAGCGGCCTATTTTTTCCTCGATATCGCGGCGGCGGCTCAAATAGTCGGCAAGCTTGCAAGGAAGTATCTCGTCCTGGCTGATCACATGGACGCCGGGCAAAAGCCGCCGTATCAGCTTTTTGTATTTCGGATAGTGCGTGCAGCCGAGGATCAGGGCTTCGGACTTTTTGAAAGGGGCCAGATAGTCTTCCAGCACCATCGGGGCGTATGCGTCGCCGCCGTCCTCTATAAGGGGGACCAGCAGGGGCGTCGCAAGGCTTTTTATGCTTATCGACGGGTCCAGTTTTTCAAGCTCTACCCCGAACACGCCCGAGGCGATAGTTGAGTTTGTCGCGATGACGCCTATGTTCTTGAACCCGGCGCGGGACACGGCCTCGACCGTGGGCACGATTATGCCGAGGATGCGCCGCCCTGGAAAGCTGCCGGGAAGGTATTCGCGTTGAAGCCTGCGCAGCGCGGCTATCGAGGCCGTGTTGCAGGCTATTATCACTATATTGCAGTCTTGGACGCGGAACAGCCAGTCGACGCAGTCCTTGGCGCAGGCATAGACTTTCTCGTCGCTTTTCGACCCGTATGGCAGGTTCGCCGTGTCGCCCAGATATGCGAAGTCGTACATGGGAAGCTTGTCGATAAGGGCTTTCGCGATTATCAGCCCGCCGAATCCGCTGTCGAACACGCCTATCTTCATCTTTCCTCCGTTTCAAGGGCGTATGACGAAGGGTTTTCGAATGCAAGGTTGTCGGCCGCGGCCTCGGCATAGGACTTGAATCTTGACACAAGGTCAAGGGCGATGCGCCTGTATCCGTCGACCTCCTCGGGCATGTCGAGCCTGGGCTCTTTCCGCGCCACGAAAAATCCGCCGCCCACAAGGCGGGGGTTCGAAAATTCGAATTCGGCCGAGCCGTCGGATATTGTCATGTTCATGGTCATTTTGACCGCGCGGCTGTGCAGGGGGCTTATGTCCCCTTCTGCCTCGATCGTCGCGCTTATGCCGCCCTCGGCCTTGCTTGCGTGGGCTGAGTATGCCGACAGGCCCGCCGGGCCCTTGAAAAACCGGTGCGCCTGGACATATATCTGGTTCTTGCTTTTCCCCTGTATTCCGGCAAAATAGCGAAGGGTGAGCTCCTCGTCCGAATAGTCGCGCACGGCGCCGCATGCGGACAGGACCAATATCGCCAAAAGTTTTGACATGACTTGGTGTATATATCACCGCAAGCGGAATGTCAAAGGAAATCCTTGGCGCCCGCCCGGGAAAGATCCCCGCGAAAGCGCGAAAAAGATCCGCGCCGAGACGAAAAGATCTGTGCGGCCGTCCGGCGAATATCCGCGCCGAGACGCGAAAGACCCCCGGCGATTGTTCAAAAAAATCCTTGCGATTGCGCAAGCGGTTTGGTATCATTGCGCCCTGCAATAGGAAAAAGCCATGCCTGCCGACAAAAACGGAGATTTTCTTCGCCGTCCGCCCTCTTCCATCGAGGCCGAGCAAGCCGTGCTTGGCGCCGTGATTTCCAACAACAGGGCCCTTGAACGGATAAGCGAGTTTCTCCGCCCCGAGCATTTCACCGAGGGATTGCACCAAAAGATCTATGCCGCCGCGCTGCGCCTTGTCGAAAAGGGGCACCTTGCGGACGCGATAACGATATTGAAGTTCCTGGGGGGCA
>JAIRTB010000080.1 GCA_031255155.1 Rickettsiales bacterium | reverse complement strand
GGCTGGCCGGCTATCGCGTCTCGGCGTGGCAGGACGCGAACCAAAGCCTTGTCTCGGCGCTGAATGTAGAGCGCAATGTCATGTTCCTGATTCTGACGCTGATAATCCTTGTCGCGTCGTTTAATATAATAAGCAGCCTGGTCATGCTTGTCCGTGATAAAAGCAAGGACATAGCGGTGTTCCGCACCATCGGGGCAAGCAAGGGCTCCATAACCAGGATATTCCTGATCGCGGGCGGGATAATAGGGATGGGGGGCACGCTGGTGGGGCTTGGGCTGGGCCTGTTGATAAGCTTCAATATCGAATGGGTCCGCCAGGGGTTCCAGCTGCTGACCGGCACGAAATTGTTCCCCGAGGATGTGTATTTCCTGGCCGAGATGCCAAGCCGGGTCGAGGCGGGCGAGGTGGCGGCCGTCGGCGCGATGAGCCTGGCGATATCGTTTCTGGCCACGCTGTATCCGGCGCGCAAGGCGGCCCGGCGCGAGCCTGTCGAGGTGCTGCGCTATGAATAGCATGGTCGGGATAAAGGGGCTTGGCAAGGCGTTCGGCGCCGAGGTTATATTGGACGGGGCGGACTTTGCGGCGGACCGCGGCGAGGCGGTGGCGCTTGTCGGGCCAAGCGGCTCGGGCAAGTCGACGCTGCTGTATATAATGGGCCTGCTCGATTCGGCGGACCAAGGCGTCGTGACGATAGACGGGGCGCGCGCGGACGATATGGGCGACGACCAAAGGTCCGCCCTGCGCCTGGCGAAAATAGGCTTCGTGTATCAGCAGCATAACCTGTTCGCGGACTTCACGGCGCTGGAAAACGCGATGATTCCGCTGTTGATGGCGGGCGCCTCGATGCGCGAGGCCGGGGCAAGGGCGCGCGAATGCCTTGCGGCGCTGGGGCTGGAAAAAAAGGCCTCGGCCAAGGCTGTCGAGCTGTCCGGCGGAGAGGCGCAGAGGACGGCCATAGCGCGCGCGATAGTGTTGCGGCCGAAAATATTGCTTGCCGACGAGCCGACGGGCAACCTCGACCCAAAGAACGGCGAGATGGTCTTCGACCTTTTGCTGGAAATGGTGCGTAGGGAAAAGATGACCGCGGTGGTCGCCACGCATAATCCGCTTTTGGCGAAAAGGCTTGACCGGACGGTGTCGATCGTCGACGGCAGGATCAAGCCCTCCGCTCTTTGACAATTCCATAACCGCCGATAATCCCAATCAAAAGTCCCCGCAGGCGAGCCCCGCTCGCCGAGAAGCAACTTTTGATTGCCATCCAAAAAAAACCCGAAAATTTCCGGCGGCGTGTACGGCGGAAATTTTTTCGACTCTTCCAACGGAAAAATGTCGCGCAGCGAGATTTTTCGTTGATGTCTTATTTCTTGTTCCGCTCTATATATGACATGTCGTCCGTCGATATGACAAGCTCGTCCCCTTCGTCTATGAATTGGGGCACCATGACGCGGATTCCCGAGTCGGTAACGGCGGGCTTGAAGCTTCCCGTGGCGGTCTGGCCCTTGATCGCGGGCTCTGTCTGGGCGACGCGCACGACGGCGCGGGAGGGAAGCTTTACGGAAATGGGCCTTCCCTCGACGAAAGAGATGACCACGGCCATCCCGTCGGCAAGCAGGCTTTTGCGGTCCTCGCCTATGATGGAGAAAGGCACGAAAATCTGCTCATAGCTTTGCGAGTCCATGAATACCGATGCGTCCCCGTCGTTGTAAAGGAAGGTGAAATCCTTGTCCTCGGCAAGGAGTTTTTCCACCTTGTCGACGGTGCGCCAGCGCTCGGTGGTTTTAAGGCCCGATTCGATGTCGCGCATTTCGACCTGGATAAAGGCGCCGCCCTTTCCGGGCTGGACGATTTGAATGTTCATGACCGAATATTGCTTGCCGTTGTTTTCAATGACCCACCCCGGACGGATAAGGTTCGCGTCTTCTTTCGCCATATAAAGCTCCTGTTTTTGGGGGATTATAGCCGCGAAGGGAAAAAAAGCAACAACTTCTTGCGCGGGATCGTAAAATGTGGTATGATAAGGGGGAACAAGGAGAATAATAATGAAGAAATTGATTATGGCGCTGTCCGCGCTTGGCATAGTTTCGGCGAATCCCGTTTCCGCGCAAAGGGGCTCGCGCGCAAGGGGCAAGGCCTCCTCCCGCGGAGGGTCAAGGCGTGCCGCGCCCCAGGTCGCCGCCCCCGTCCCGGCCCCGGCCGAGACCCCCGCGCCCCAGGCCGCCGCCCCTGTCCCGGCCGCCCCGTCCGTGGACCTTTCGGCGCTCCAAGCCCAGATAGCCCAGCTCCAAGCGGCGCTTGCCGCGTCCAAGTCCGAGGCCGAGAACGCCTCGCTCAAAGCCCAGATAGAGATTCTTACGGCCAGGATGAACGGCACCCAGGCGGCGGCCCAGATCGCCGGCGAAAATGAATCTTCGAAACTTGCCGTGGGGGTTGCTCTGTCCGCGGCCGTTGATAGGACAAGCATGGTGCAGGACCAAAACACCTTGGCCGACATAACCAACGCGCTGGATAGCGCGCAAAGGACATGCGCCGGAATAAATATAGGAGAGTTGGACAAGGTCGTCGACGCGATGAAAAGAATGCGCGACGCGAACATAGTCTCGACCGTCGGCTCGGGCGTCCAGCTTGGCGTCGGCGGCGCCGCCCTGATAGGCTCGCTTGCCGCGAACAAGGGCAACAAAGACAAGCAAGGCGCCGACACTGCCACCCCTACCGCCCCTACCACTTCAAGCGGAGGCAAAGGCTTGACCATCGCCGCGAACGCGATTTCCACCGTGGGCGCCCTCACCTCTACCGTGGCTTCCACCATTTCGACATTCAGCGCCGTCGGCATGGGCGACAAGCTCGACTCTGCGATTCGACAGTTCTCGGCGTGCAAAGACTCGTTCAAATACGCCGGGGGCAAAACCGTGTCCGACCCGGCCGTCGCCCTTGAATACAAGCGCGTCCTGTCCAAATATAACAATGCGCGAAACAAATGCATGAGGCTGAGCGAAGATCTCTTGGCCGTCGCGAAAAAGAACTTGAACATCCAAACCGGCATGTCCGCGACAAGCATGGTCGCCGGACTGTCCAATACCGCCGAGTCTTTCGGCGTCGGCATCCAATCCCAAATAGAAAAGAAAAAAACCAACGAGGGCAAGAAAAAGGGAGATGATGGCTATATGTCCCAGGGCAAGGTCACCCAAAGCGGCTTTACCGACAAGGCCAAGGCCGCAAGCGTCAGCAATATGCTGGGCAGCGCCGTCGGAGTGACGACAAGCGCCATCGGCATCGCCGCCGCCGGCAAAGGATATGACCAGGTGAACGACGCCCGCGATACGGCCAAATCGTGCCAAAGCGCGTTCGGCTGTAATCCCTCGTTGTCCGGATCGGATTGCTATGTGCCGTGATTTTTGACCCCCGGCGCGGACCCCTGCCCTCGGTTATGTATGGCGCGCGGTCCGTGCGCAAGGGCTTTGTTATGCAAGCTTTTCCGCTTCGTCAAGCCACGCGCCGATGCTGCGGTCGATTCCCCGGGTCCAAAAATCGCCCTCCCGCGGGTCAAGGCCGAATGGCCGCATCAGCTCCACCGCGTCCCTGGACCCCCCGCTTGCAAGCATGTCCAGATACAACGGCTCGAAATCCGCGCCTATGGCCTCCCGCCGGGCGAACAGCGATTGGGTGAACAGCTCGCCGAACGAATACGCGTAGACATAGAAAGGCCGCATGAAATGCCCGACATAGCACCATAGGTTCTCCATGTCGGAATAGTCGAATATGTCGCCGTACATTTCGCGCGACGCGGCGACCCACTCGCGGCAAAGGTCCTCGGGCGACGCTTTGCCTTCGCGCCGCGATTCGTGGAGCCTCTGCTCGAACATAGAGAACGAAATCTGGCGGTTGACAGAGTTCAGCCAGTCGTTGCACTTGCCCATGATCAGGGCCAGCTTGCCTTTCGGCTCGTCCTCCCGCGCAAGCAGGTGGGAAAAGGTCAGCATCTCCCCGAAAATGCTCGCCGTCTCGGCATAGGCCATGGGCGCCTGGGCCAAAAGGTTGCCCTGCGCCCTGCCCGCAAGCAGGCCGTGCACGCTGTGCCCCAGCTCGTGCGCCAAAGTCATGACATCCCGCGCCGAGCCGAGATAGTTGAGGAAGGTCCAGCTGGAGACCTCGCCCCCTTTGCCGACAAGGGTATAGTTGTACGCGCCGGAGTTTTTGCCTTTGCCGGGCGGGGCGTCGATTCGCCCGAGGGCTATGGATTCCTCGACAAGGGCGGCAAGGGCGGGCGAAAACCCGCGGTATGCCGACAATACTATGCCCGCCGCCTCGTCCCATTCGAAAACGCGCGGGGAAGAAAAAGGCGCCGGGGCGTTCCTGTCCGCCCATGACAGCTTGGGCACGCCGAGGATCCGCGCAAGCAGAGAGTAATACCTGCGCCCCATCTCGGCGCCCTTGGACGACACGGCGCGGTGCAGGGCGAGGACCACCTCGTCGTCCACATTGTTCGAAATGTTCCTTGCCGACATGGGCGAGGGAAAGCCGCGGTCTTTGTCGCTTATGGCTTTGAGGCCCGCGACAAGGTTCAGCGCCCTGGTCCGCAAAAGCATATAGTTCGACGAGGCGAGGGTCGAGTTGAACTCGCGCATGGCCTCCGCCCGCTCCCGCCTGTCTTGCGAGGTGCCAAGGAGGTGCACGGTCTCGCTAAGCGAAAGGAGCTTGCCGTTTATGTCGAAGGCAAGCTTGTTCTCCATCTCGTCCAGCATGTCGTCCCACTCTTGCCCGCCGAAAGGGGCCAGGCGGGACAAAAGCGCCTCTTCTTTCTCGCTGAGTTGATAGCGGGCAAGCTTGCGTATGCGGTCGGTCCAAGGCTTCCATTTCCGCCCGTCCGCCTGGGCCAGATAGGCCGCCTCGTCCAAGGCGCCGATTTCTATCTCGAAAAAGGCGAGCCCGGAAAAAGCGGCCGCCATGCGCTCCTGCGCGCGGCTTTGGAACTTTTTCACCTCTTGGTCGCCGCTGTCGCGCGAGGAGAGGAAATAGTAATAGGCGGTAATCTGGTCCGCCGATTCGTTTATGGAGGCAAAGGCCTCGACCGCCTCGGCAAGGCTCTGGGCCAAAGAGCCGCCGAATCGGGCGAAATCGGCGCAAGCGCGCTCGACCCAAGATAGGTCCGCCTCGATCGCCGGGTCGTCGAAAGATGCGTAAAGCGCGTCAAGCCGCCACCGGGCCGGTTCCGTTTTCATTGCTCGTTTTCCTTTCTATGTATGCGAAGATCTTGCGCACCGCCTTGCCCAGCTCTGCGAATGAAACCTCGCCCGCCGCGCGCTTCATAAAGAAAAGTATGTCCAGGCGGGCCAGCGAGGGGAATCTGCGTATGTTCTGGTTTATCGCGGCCTTCATGACGCGGCGGATATAGTTTCTGTGCACGGCCAGGGGGGAAACCGTGGCTTTCGTGATGGTAAGTGCGATGTGGAAATCGCCGGTGACGGGAAAGCGGGTGCGGGCGAAATGCGCGCGGAAAAGGTCGCTGGAAAGGTGCAGGACCGGTGGGTCGCGGGAAGTAAGGCGGATAAAGTCGCGCTCTCGATTCGCAAGGATCGCTACGCGGCTGGAAAACCCTTTCAATTTTATGGTCTTGTGCATAGTCGGCGGCCTGCCACAAGCTTTCGCGGATGGCGGAATGGATGAACGGTATCGGGCCTAGAATGCCACTTGGACGCAAAGGCGCTTTCTGCCCTTTGCCCTGCGCGAAGCCAGCACTTTGCGGCCCTCGGCGCTGGCCATGCGGGCGCGGAAGCCGTGGCGGCGCGAGCGTATGATCTTCGATGGTTGCCAAGTTCTTTTCATAATAGCCTCATACGGGCGCCGACTATACCAAAAAAAAATAGAAAGTCAAGTGTAATATAATGAAACCATTTTTTCGTTGCCAAACGCGCGTGCCAGGGCTAAAATACGGACCGAGCAATAAAGCTCTGCTAAAAAAGAAAGGAAGTAACAAATGAAAACATCATTGTTTACGCTGGCCGCCTTGGCTATAACCACCGCCGCATCCGCGGGCGTGACCGAGAATCCGCTCTACGCGCCCGCGGCCGGAAAATTCTATTCCGTCACCGGGGTGGAGATCGGGCCCAAGTCGCGCATGGATAAAAGCATGTATACCGGCATAAGCGAAAAGTTCGGCTATGGCGTGACCGACGCGTTCAATGTGGCCCTGGACCTTGGCTATGATTCGTATAGCAGCGATTTCAAGAACGGCGGCGGCGTGAAGAACGGGCTTTCGGGCTATGGCTTGAACCTGGCCTGGCGTTATGCCGGCGGCGGGTTCATAGGCGACCTCTACGGCCGTTATGGCTCGGTGCTGAAAAACCGCGCGACCAAGCTGGCCGGCATAGGGGTTGGCCCAACGAACAGCGCGTCTTCGGACTTGACGATAGGGACCCGTTTCGGCGTTAAAAAGGACGCCTATACGGTCTCCGGCAAGATCGAGTATGACTACAGCAAGGCCGGCGATGACAAAGACGGCTACTATCTGTTCGGCGTCGACGGCCAGTATCAGTTTGTTCCCGCGTTTTCGGCCAACCTTGGGCTCGAATACATAAAGGCGAACGGCGATATCGATATCGGCAAGCGTCCTTTGAACTATGTCGTCGGACTGAACTGGGACATCAACCCCGAGAATGTCGCGACCTTGTATATCAGGGACAACCTCCGCTCGGACGATGGAGAGAAAGACACTGCATACGGCGTGAAATACGGCGTTCAGTTCTAATCGCCTCCCGGCGATGCGAAAAACCTTCCCTCTCGGGGGAAGGTTTTTTTTCGCCCGCGGCGTTTATTGCATGTTAAATTTCTTGAATTTCCGGCGGCAAGCGGGTATAATCCGGTAAAAGTAAAAACCAAGGAATCCGCGAATGTTCTATGCTCTGGCCCAAGAGGTCCAATCTCTCAATCTGTTCCGGTATATAAGCTTTCGCACGGGCGCGGCGCTGATGACCTCTCTGGCGATATATCTGGTGTTCGGGCAAAGGTTCATAGGATTCGTGAAAACCCGCTTTGCCCAGCCGATAAGGAAAGAGGGCCCCGGCACGCATTTGGCGAAACAGGGCACCCCGACGATGGGCGGGCTGTTGATAGTGGCCGGGGCGCTTGCAAGCTCGCTGTTGTGGTGCAACCTGAAAAACGGCTATGTGTGGCTTTCTCTTGCCGTCATGGCAAGCTTCGGGCTGATAGGGTTTGCGGACGATTTCGTCAAGATTCGCCGCGGCGACGCGTATAGGGGGCTTTCCGGCCGCCTCCGCCTGGCGTTGCAGTTCGCGATAGGCCTGGCGGTGAGCTATGGCGTGGCAAGCCTGGCTCCGGCCGGGCTGAAAACCGCGCTTGCCGTCCCGTTTTTCAAGAATATGGTCTTCGACCTGGGGCTGTTCTTTTTCGTGTTCGCAAGCGTAACCATAGTGGCGACCGCGAACGCGTATAACCTTACCGACGGGGTGGACGGGCTTGCTGCGATCACGGGGACAAGCGCGTTTCTTGTGTTCATGGTGGTGTCGTATCTGGCGGGCCGGGCGGACTTTTCGCTATACTTGCTGCTGCCCTATGTTCCCGGGGCGGGCGAGGTGTGCGTGTTCATAGGGGCGGTGCTTGGCGCCATTCTGGGATTTTTGTGGTTCAACGCGTATCCGGCCGGGATATTCATGGGCGATGTGGGCAGCCTTGCGATAGGGGGCGCCCTTGGCGTGGCGAGCGTCATAGTCAAGCACGAGCTTTTGCTTGCCATAGCCGGGGGAATCTTTGTGGTCGAGGCGCTCTCGGTCATGATTCAGGTGGGGTCGAGGAAGCTGCGGGGCAAAAGGGTGTTCAAGATGGCGCCGATACACCACCACTTCGAGCTGAAAGGGTGGAGCGAGCAAACCGTTGTGATAAGGTTTTGGATAATCTCGATACTCCTCGCGCTGCTCGCGCTAAGCTCGATAAAGGTGAGGTGATGATAAACGGCCTGCTGAACAAGACGATAGCGGTTTTGGGCCTGGGCAAGTCGGGGATGTCGGCGCTCAAAGCGTTGAAGCAAAGGGGCGTGCACATTCTGGCCTGGGACGACAGGGAGGAATTGCGGCGCGAGGCGGCGTCGTGCGGGGCGCGCGTCGCGGACCTGAGGCTCGAAGATTTCTCGGATGTGTCCTATCTTGTGATAAGCCCGGGCATAGCGCATTCCTTTCCCAAGCCGCACCCGGTCGCGAAAAAAGCCATGGACGCGGGCGTTCCGGTCATCGGCGATATAGAGCTGTTCGTCGCCACCTATGCGAATGCGCGTTATATAGGGATAACCGGCACCAACGGCAAGTCGACGACGGCTTCCCTCGTCTGCCATATATTGGAGCAAGGCGGCGTGCCCGCGGCCATAGGGGGGAACTTCGGCGTGCCGGTGTTCGACCTGCCGCCGATGCCGGAAAATGGCTGGTATGTGCTCGAACTGTCGAGCTATCAGCTGGAACTCGCGCCAAGCCTGGACCTGGACACGGCGGCGCTGTTGAACATAACGCCGGACCACCTGGCCCGCCATGGAGGCATGGACGGCTATGTCGCGGCGAAAAAGCTTATTTTCAAGCGCAAAAGCAAGGCCTGCGTCACGAACATAGTCGCGGTCGACGGGCCGCGGACGCGGCGCATATTCAAAGAGCTCGAAGCCGCGGGGGCAAGCCGCCGATGCGTCAAAAACCTGGCCGTGTCGAACCGCGCGGCGACCGGTTCGTTCTGGACCGACGCAAAGGGGATGCTGCGCTGCGGGGCAAGGCCCGTGCTGGATTTAAGGACGCTTGGAAACTTGAAGGGCCGCCATAATTGGCAGAACATAGCCGTCGCGTTCGCGTGCGCGAAGTCGGCGGGCCTTTCCGACGCAAAGGTGATAGGCGCGCTGAAATCGTTCAAGCCGCTTGCGCACAGGCAGCAGTTTGTGGGCGAGATTTGCGGCATATCGTTCGTCAACGACAGCAAGGCCACCGAGGCCGAGGCGGTCAAGCCGGCGCTGGAAGCGAACCGCGAGATCTATTGGATAATCGGCGGCCGGGCGAAAGAGGGCGGCATAGATGGCATTCTTCCCCTTGCGAAAAAAAGGGTGGTCCGCGCATTTGCGATAGGCGAGTGCGCCAAAGAGTTCCACAGGTCGGCGTCCTCGGTCGTGAAAAGCTATCGGTGCGGCCGGCTGGACAAGGCCGTGGCCAAGGCGTATAAGTGCGCGTTGAAGGACATGAGGAAGGGGCGCGTGAAAAACCCGGTCATATTGCTTTCCCCCGCGACCGCGTCG
>JAIRTB010000062.1 GCA_031255155.1 Rickettsiales bacterium | reverse complement strand
ATTAAAAGGCATTTTTTCATTTTTTCTCCTTGTTTTTGTGTGTGCCATTGGTCAGGCGCAAGAGGAAATTCAAATCGCCTCCATAGCCTTCATCGTTATTTTATCTATGTTTTTATGTAATGTCAAGGATTATATGCCTACTTTCGGCATGGCTGGCGATTCGATGGGAATCGACAAATTTCACACCGCCTAGACGGAGCGAATTCTGTGAATCAAAAAGTGATTTTGAATCGATAACTCCGAAAATTTCCGGCGACATAAAAAAGACTGTAAAAATCCGACGACATACGCAACGAAAATTTTCTCGACTTCCCCATCGAAAAATCGAAATGGTGGGGACAGAAGGACTCGAACCTGCGACCAGTCCGTTATGAGCGGACGGCTCTAACCAACTGAGCTATGTCCCCACAGGCTGAATTATACGCCTGGACGCCGAAAAGTCAACACTCCGCGCAAAAAATTTATCCTTGTCCGCGCAAAGCTTTTGTGGTATGATTGAAAAGATGAAATTCAGGATGTCTTTGTTGGCGGTTCTCTCTGCATGTTCCCGCGGATACGAATCCGGTCGGCCGGCGCGGTTGAGTTTGGATATGGAGGGCGCCTATACCGTCCGCCCACGTTCGTCGATAAGACCGCCTGCGCCCGAGGTTCTTGAACCGCCCGGCTCCGCGGTGGCCGGGAATGTCGCGCCCCGTCCAGCTCCCGCTCCCGCCGTCGCTTATGTGCCAAGTGCGCTGCAAGGCACCCCTCCCGCCGAGATAGAGATCGTTTCGCAGAAACAGCTTGACGAATACGAGGTCGTTGTGTGGGAGGAGCCCTCCGCTCCCGCGCAAAAGACGATTCGCGTGGTCAAGGGTGATACGCTTTACTCTCTGGCGAAAAAATACGATGTGAAGGTCTATGATCTGGCCGAGCAGAATAATATGAAGGCGCCGTTCGTTCTGAAAGTGGGCGGCTTTGTCAAGGTTCCCGACCCGTCGCGGGCGAAACAGGCCCGTCCCGCGGCAACATTGGTCCCCGACCTGGACGCGGATAAAAGCTTTATAGAGGAGCCGTATCGCCAAAGCGTCGAGGTGAAAAAGGGCGATACATTGTATAGCATCGCCCGCGCCAACGGCGTTCCCCTGCGCGATTTGATCGAGGCGAACGGGATAAGCCCGCCCTATTCCCTGTCTCCCGGGCAAAGGCTGAATCTTCCCGCGACCGCGTTCCATATAGCGTCCAAAGGCGATACGCTTTACGGCATTTCCCGCAGGTATGGCGTGAATTTGAAATCGCTTGCCGTGGCGAATGGAATAAAGCCGCCGTATTCGTTGAGCGTGGGGCAGAAGATAGTCCTGCCCGCCTCGACCGGTGCGCCACCCTCCGGGGCAAGGGAGAATGTTATTGTTAAAAAGGACGGCGGCGGACAAAAGGTCGTTGCCGTTGACAGGCCGCGTCCTTCGTCGCAGGGGGACGCTTCCGGATCCAAGGATGAAAGGCCCGCTCCCGTTCTTTCCGCCGTCGCGCCCGATGGGGCTGAGGGGCGCATGGAAAAACCTGGGCCGCTTTCGGGCAAAGGCTCTTTCTTGTGGCCGGTTGATGGCAAGGTGATCAGCGGATTCGGAGTCAAGTCGAACGGCAACCGCAACGATGGGGTGAATATAGCGGCCCCTCTCGGCGCTCCGGTCCTGTCCGCCGAAAACGGCGTTGTCGTGTATGCCGGGAACGAGCTGCGCGGTCTTGGCAACTTGATAATATTGAAGCATTCCGGGGGATATATGACGATCTATGCCCATAACGGGCGCCTGTTGGTGAAAAAGGGGGCGAGGGTGTCCCGCGGCGACAAGATAGCCGAGGTCGGCAAGACCGGCCGAGTCCTGACGCCTCAGCTGCATTTCGAAATACGGCAAAAGACGAAAAGCCTGGATCCGACGGCTATGCTTGACAGGGCTTGAAACCCGCTTTAATATCGTTGCATGTAAAAAAACAATAGGAGGAAGTATGAAGAAAATATTGTCGGTTCTGGCGCTTGTCGCGTCCGCTTGCGCGCGGATAGAGGTGAAAAAGGATTATTCCATAGTCGATGCCAAGGATACGGTCTATCCCAAATGGGTCAAGGCCGAGGGCCGCCCGTCCGATAACGCGTTCGTCTATTTCGTTTCTGCTGGCGAGGATGTGAACAAGGATTTGTGCCGCAAGTCAAGCGAAGCCTCCGCCGCCTCTACGATAGCGGCCGAAATCTCGCAAAAGATAACGGACTCTTTCGTCCAAACCTCGAAATCGGACGGCGATTCGGCAAAGGCTGAAAAGTTCGGGGAGTTGAGGCGGGAAATCGACCGGACCCTGACCGGGATCCAGGTGGCGGATAAATTCTGGGAAAAGCGTAAATTCCAAACCGCTCTTGGCGCGGAAAAGGATATAAGCGTATATCGTTGCTGGACTTTGTTGAAGGTAAGCCGTGCCGCCTATGACCGTGTGTTGGAGGAGGCGTCGAAAAAGCTTGGCGAATCCGTCGATGCCGGCAATCCCCCGGCTCCCGTAACGGACGCCCCTTCTTCCGAAGAGCGAAAGGTCGGTTAAATGCGCCGCATGCTTTCAGCGATGGCCTTGTTTTCGTTTTTCTCCGCTTGCGCGCGGGAAAGCGGATTCGTCGCTTCGTCGGATATATTGTCTCTGCCTGATTGCTCGCCTGGACAGATCTGCGCCGCCGGAGAGGGTTCGACCCCGGATCGCGCCGAGGCGTCCGCCCGCGCAAGCTTGGCGGCGGTGTTCAAAACCCGCGTTGTTTCCACTTTCGAACAGACGGATCTCGGCTCGATGGAAATAAAGCGCGCGTATGTCAAAACCGATGTCGATGACGAGCTTGACGGCTGCCGCGTCTATACGGTCCCCGGGCAGAACGGATATAAATCGCTTGCCGTGGTGGACAAGGGGGAATATGCGATGCTGCTGCGGAGCAAGTTGGACGATATGGATTCGCGGATGCTCGCGGGCCTTGGCGACGCGAAAAAAATTCCCGAGCTTGACAGGCTTTATGAAAAGCGGTTGCACACAGCGGGCCGTTATGGGCTCGTAAGCGGTGAATCCGTCCCCGAGCCGGTCGGTTTCGAAAGGCTTGCCTGGAATAAAAAGTCTTTGGCGTCCTCGGCTGGACCGTATCGCGTGGCATGGCGGGGTGATGAGGGCGATCCGCTGCACGCACGGCTCGAATCCGCGCTTGCGAAAGCCGGTGTGAAAGTGGATGGAGGCGAAAGCTCGGCGAGTATCGTCGGTTCTGTGTCCGAAATCAAAGAGCGTATGAATGTCCAAGGTTTCGAACGCTGCGCTTTCGTTTTGAAGATCAAGAACGAAAAGACCGGGGCGGTTGTTTCGACGCGTGCGTCCGTTTCCGCGCCGACAGGCCGGTGCTTCGAACAG
>JAIRTB010000037.1 GCA_031255155.1 Rickettsiales bacterium | reverse complement strand
GAGATTTGGACGAAGCCGTCCTTTTTGGCCCGGGACGCGAAGAAGGTATAGCGGTTCCTTGCCTGGCTTTCGCCGGCAAACGCGGTCAGGACATTCTTTTCGGTTTTCGTTCCTTTTATCGATGACATATTTTCCACTCCTTTGCTTTTATTACACCAAGACTTTACGACTTCATAGCGCTCAGAGCCGCGGAGACGCACAGCCTGTCCCCGACGAACATTTCGACACGCCATTGCTCGAACGGGCCGCGCATCGCGGTCTTTTCGACCTTGATCAGCAATTGATCGCCGGGGACGACCTTGCCCTTGAACTTGGCGTCCTTTATGCCGGTTAAATACACTATGCGCCCGTTTTGCCCGTCGCTGCCCACAAGGACCGCGGTCTGGGCCGCCGCTTCGAGCATCAGCACGCCGGGCATCACCGCCTCGGCCGGAAAGTGCCCGGCGAAAAACCCTTCGTTCGCGGTTATATTCTTTATTCCCGTGCCGCGAACCCCAGGCTCTAAATCCACCACCCGGTCGACCATAAGAAACGGATAGCGGTGCGGCAGTATCTTTTTTATATCCTCTATATAAAGACTGCTTCCCATGATTTTTTTCCCAATGAATCGCGAATCTATTCCAAAACGCCGCGCATGTCAAGCCCAAAACGCCGCGGCAAGCGCCGATTATTTATTGTTGATTATCGAAAACTTTCCCGCTATAATCCCCCATTATGCATTTTACCCTTGAAAAAACCCTTGCCACCGCGCGCATGGCCCGCATAGGATTGGACGACGCCCAATCTCAGGCCATGGCCCGCGAGCTTGATTCCGTCATAGACTGGATCGCCGTATTGGACGAGGCCGACACCAGCGGAACGGAGCCCCTTTACACCACCGCCGCCCACCCACTGCCCCTGCGCGAAGACTCCATCGCCGACGGCGGCATCGCCCCGGAGATCCTTGCCAACGCCCCGGCCCTTTCAAACGACGGGGAATTTTTCCTTGTCCCGAAAATAATAGAGGCGGAATGACATGTTCAAGCTTGCCAACCTGATCCCAATCGAAACGCATTTCAAAATCATGAAGAGAAAGCGCCTGTTCCTGGCCCTGGCCCTTGCCGCGAGCCTTGGGTCCATGGCGATCTGCGCCGTCCGGGGGTTCTCTATGGGCATAGATTTCTCGGGCGGCGTCCTTGTCGAGATAAAGACCAAAGGGCGGGCCGATGTCGAGCGGATGCGCCTTGACCTGGCCGAATTTTCCCCTCAGATACAATCCGTCGGCCAATCCGGAGACACGGTCTCTATCTATCTTGCCCGCGGCGGAAAGGGCGAGGGCGCCATGCTGGACGACCTGAACCGCCTTAAATCCACGCTTGGCCCCGAGGTCGAATACCGCAATACCCAGATCATCGGCCCGAAGGTCGGCAGGGATTTGATCGAAAGCGGGATTTGGGCCGTCGTGCTTTCCGTCCTGGCCATATCCCTTTACATAGGCATGCGGTTCGAGGCGCCTTTCGCCATCGGCTCGCTTTTATCCCTTTCCCACGATGTAATAGTCGCCCTTGCCATGATGTCCATCGCCGGGATAGATTTCGACCTTACCTCTTTGGCCGCCCTTTTGACCCTTGCCGGATACTCTATAAACGACACCGTCGTCATATACGACCGCGTGCGCGAAAACCTGCGCCGCGCCGGGACCACGCCTTTTGCCGACATAATCGACCGCTCGATCAACGAGACCTTTTCCCGCACCATCCTTACCGGCTTGACCACCATAATCGCCCTTGGCGCGATTTACGCCTGGGGCGGCGAGACTTTGCGCGGATTTTCCGCAATAATGCTGTTCGGAATAGCAATCGGCACCTGGTCGAGCGTTTTCATATCGACCAGCGCCCTTTTGCAATTCAAGAAGTGAAAACCTTGCATTTCGGCCCGAGCCAAACTTAGAGGTTTTAGGGGACGGCGCGCGGGAAGGTCAGCGCCCCTTTTGTCGATTTTGCACGGCGCCGGCGGGATTTTTCGGGATTCCCGCCTCTTTCAATAACAATGCCGCATATGGTTCCGGCAATTCCAGATACTTTAAAGCATCTTTCGGCAATTCCAACATTTCGGCTTGAACATCCGCAAGCGGCATATTCAGAAAAACGATTTTCAGCATATCAAACACCATTTCCTCGGTTTCAAGCACAGGCGCGTCAAACGTGACGACCGGCAAGACCCGCTTTGCCCCGGACGGAGCCTTGTCCATCCGATAAAGCCCCGGGTAAAAATAACCTTTTTCATCCTTATAAACCGCGATATGAAAGATACCGTTTATCTCTTTTTTTATCTGTTCGGGCGTTTTGGCGGCGTGCGTATTCATTTTCCCATTCCTTTTTCCATACATTGCCCCTCGGGACGAGTATAATAGCGAAAGCGACGCAAAGCAACCCAAAAATCGGCGGGACGGATTTTTATTATGCTTGATTCCACGGCTTTTTTGTTTTATAATCCATTCGTTAGAGAGAGGACTTTATGAGGGAAAAATTTTTAGCTTTGGCCGCGCTTGTTTCCTTGCATTCGCAAGCGTCCGCGGCGAGCAGGACCGTAGTCATAAACTCGATCGACGCGGCGGGGCAGGTCTCGGTCGCGCCCATGCCCAAGGGCGAGCTTGACAAATACGCATATAACAAAGGCGAGTATTGGATCGCCGGGACCGACAAGGTCGCCGGATTCTCCATCGACGACGCGAGGGCTTTTTACCGCGACCTGTTCGAGGCCATACGCGGCAACTTTGTCGTCAAGACCTCTTTCGAGGACATGGCGAACCGTCTTTTGGAATCGCTCGACACCTATACCAACGGCGTGCAGATCACCATAACCGACACCCGCATGCTGGTCCATTCGAAGGGGCTCAAACTTTTAGGCAACTTCGCCAAGCCGGACGAGGACGACCCCCAGGCCTGGGCCAACGCGGTTGTAAACATACTGCTTTCCATCCGCCAGGGCAACCGCGAGGTCGCGGACATGCCCCAAGAGCGCCTTTACCACATAACCGCCCTATACCTCCTCAAATCCCTCGACTCCAACGCCGAATACCTCGACAAATCCGGCGCCCGGACGGCAAGGGGCCAGCGCAACACCTCTTCGCTCGGCTTTACATACCGCCGCCTGCCTTTCGGGATACAGGTCCTTTCCACAATGGCGGGATCCCCCATGGCCCTGTCCCCCATAAGCGAGGGCGACGCCATAACCCACATCAACACCCTGCCCGTGGAAAAAATGAGCGACGAGCAATTGGAAAGCGCCCTTTCCGGCGACGAATCGAGTATCGCCGGAATCAACTACATCTCTTATGCCAGCTCGCGCCCGGGCGAAATCTTCCTTAGGAAAAACCGCGCCTATTTCGAACCGGCCGGCCTTAGAACCGTCGACGGGATACCTTTCCTTACCATATACAACCTTGAAAAGGGCAGCGCCGCATTTATCGCCAGCCTTTTATCCAACGCGGACCTTGGCAAGGGAATCGTCATAGACGCCCGCGCCGCCGCGGGAGGCTCGGCCTTGGAGGCTTTCGAGGCGGCGAACCTTTTCATCGACGGCGGCGACCTTGCCTATACCGTGGGCGCGGACGGCTCGTCCACCGCTTTCGAGGCCAAGCCCGGGGACATCGCGGACGGAGCGCCGATAATCGTCCTTGCCAACAACACCACGCGGGGAGCCGCGGAGATATTCGCTTTCGTCCTTGACACACGCAAGCGCGCCGTTTCCGTAGGCTCGCCGACTTTCGGCAACGGCAATATGGCCCAGCGTTTTCCCATTGCCGGGGGCCACGCGGCCTATTTCGCGACCAGGTCCGTTTACAGCGCCGACGGCTTTCCCCTTTCGAAAGTAGGCCTGGCCCCCCTGGTATG